>JAUYUF010000184.1 GCA_030694835.1 Flavobacteriaceae bacterium
TAACTGATTTAAACGATGATTTTTACCATCAAAGAATGGAAGAAATCAACAATTTTGAAAAACATATTGCTGATAATGGAACCATCATTTTAAAATTCTTCTTAAATCTATCCAAACAAGAACAGAAAAACAGGTTGTTGAGAAGATTGGATTTTAAAGAAAAGAATTGGAAATTTTCTCCAGAAGATTTAAAAGAGCGAAAATTGTGGGATAAATATCAAGATTGTTATCAAGATTTACTTAATAGAACTTCAAAAGAGCACGCTCCTTGGTTTGTTGTTCCTGCAGATGACAAACCTACCGTTCGTTTAATTGTAGCTCAAATTATTCTAGAAACTTTAAGAAAATATGATTTTAAAGAACCTGAATTACCTGAAAAATATAAGGTAGAAATTGAGAATTACAGAATTCAACTTCATAAAGAATAGATTTTATTGATTCAATTTTAGTTAAATATCTAGTTAAATAACCATTCATTCTTAAAATCCTACATTACAAATAGTATATTTGCCGATAACTATTAATTAGATATATAATGGAGTTAAAATTAGAGAAACCAATCATATTTTTTGATTTAGAAACCACTGGAATTGATATTGCCAGAGATCGAATTGTTGAAATTTCAATTCTAAAAATATTTCCAAATGGAAATAAAGAAAGTAAAACATGGTTAGTAAATCCAGAAATGGTAATCCCAGAATCATCGATTGCAATACATGGTATTACGAATGAAAAAGTGGTCAATGAGCCTACTTTTAAAGAAATTGTACTAGATGTAAATAAATTAATTGATGGTTGTGATTTTGCAGGTTTTAATTCTAATCGGTTTGATATTCCAATTTTAGCCGAAGAAATGTTGCGTTCGGACGTTGAATTTTCAATGGATGGAAGAGTTGCAATTGATGTACAAACTATTTTTCATAAAATGGAACAACGTACTTTAAGTGCAGCCTATAAATTTTATTGTAATAAATCGTTGGAAAACGCACATTCTGCTGAAGCTGATACCTTGGCTACTTATGAAGTTTTATTAGGTCAGTTAGATAAATACGAAGAATTAGAAAATAACGTTAAGTTTTTAAGCGAATTTTCTTCACATAGAGGTAGGGCAGATTTTGCAGGTTTCATTTTGTATGATGATGAAAGTGATGAAATGTTTTCTTTCGGAAAACATAAAGGAAAAAAAGTAAAAGATATTCTTGAATCGGAACAAGGTTATTATAATTGGATTATAAATGCAGATTTCCCATTATATACAAAACAAGTATTAAAAAATATAAAATTGGGGATGAGCCAAAGAGAAAATCCTAAAAAGGAATCAATTAAAAGTGGACCTCCATCACCAGATCAATTAGCTGATTTGCAAAAGTTGTTTAATAAAAAATTATAAGTATATGTATGTAGATTTTAATGAATTGCCTAAAAATTCAAAAGTTTGGATTTACCAATCTACTAGAAAATTTAATGATGATGAAATCTTGAAAATGAATGAATTATTAACTTCATTTATTCAAACTTGGAAAGATCATGGTAAAAATGTGACAGGTTCTTTTCAAATAAAATATCACCAATTTATAATTATTGCGCTAGATAATAATGAAAGAAATGTTCCAGGTTGCGTTATAGATGGTTCAATTCGAGTTTTAAGAGAAATTGAAAGTTTATTTCAAGTAGATTTACTCAATAAGTTTAATACAACTTATAGAGAAAATGGTTTTATCAATGTTGTTAAATTGATCGAATTTCAAAAATTAGTAAAAGAATCTAAAATAAATTTAGATACTATAGTATTTAACGGAATGGTAAGTACTATTAAAGATTTTGAATCGCTTTGGGAAGTTCCTGCAATACAAAGTTGGCATCAACGTTATTTTAATTAGAAATTAGAAATTAGAAATTAGAA
>JAUYUF010000196.1 GCA_030694835.1 Flavobacteriaceae bacterium
TTATCTGTTTATTGGGAAAAAATGGTGTAGGAAAATCAACACTTTTAAAAACATTATCAAACGTAATTCCAAAATTAAAAGGAAGTATTTTCATCAATAAAAATGAAATCAGTAAAATCAATTCAAAATTATTTTCAAAAATATTAGGAGTCGTATTAACTGAGAGATTACCTGAAAGTAATTTGACTGTTTTTGAAATGGTTGCGCTTGGTCGTCAGCCTCATACCAATTGGATAGATTCCTTATCTAAAGAAGATTTAACTATGGTAAATAGGTCTTTAGAACAGACAAACAGCACTCATTTAAAAGATAAAAATATTTTTGAACTTAGTGACGGTCAACTTCAAAAAGTATTAATATCTAGAGCATTGGCACAAGATACGCCCATCATCATTTTTGACGAACCAACTGCACATTTAGACATTCATCATAAAATTGAAACTTTTCTATTGCTAAAAAAACTGTCTAAAGAAGCACAAAAAACCATTATTATTTCCACTCACGAAATTCATTGGGCTATTGAATTAGCAGATACTATTTGGCTGATGACAGAAAATAATTGTTATTATGATTCCCCTAAAAACCTTAAAAAACAAAATCGTTTTCAAGAGCTATTCGATTCTTTTTTAGTAACTTTTGATGCAGAATCGAATCAATTTAAAATATCATCTTAAATTAATTAATATATTTGATTTATTAAAAAAATTACCCATGCAAAAAATAGTTTCATTTGTACTTATTCTCGTATTTTTATTTTCATTTAATGTCCATAAATCTACTGCACAAAATACCTCAGGTTTTACTGATAATAATCAAAAATTAGAGCATAAAACATTATCAAATGCAACTAATTATGCTAGTTCCATTACAACCGCAGATTTAGAAAAACATCTCTATATTTTAGCTTCAGATGAATTTGAAGGAAGAAAAACAGGAGAAGAAGGTCAAAAAAAGGCTGCAAAATATTTAGTAGATTACTATAAATCAATGAATATTTCAGCTACTGATGGTATGAATTATTTACAAAATATACCAGCAACGTATTTTAAAGGTCGTTCTAAAAATGATTCTGAAAATGTATTAGCTTTTATCAAAGGATCTGAAAAACCAGCTGAAATAATAGTTATTTCTGCTCATTATGATCATGTCGGAACTAAAGATGGTGAAATATATAACGGTGCTGACGATGATGGCTCTGGAACTGTAGCAGTGTTAGAAATAGCTCAAGCTTTTAAAATGGCTAAAGACAGAGGAAATGGGCCAAAAAGATCCATATTATTTCTAAATTTAACTGGAGAAGAAGTTGGATTAATGGGAGCTAAATATTATGCTGAAAATCCTGTTTTTCCTTTAGAAAATACGGTTGTCAATTTAAATATTGATATGATTGGAAGAGTTGATGAAAAATATACTGATAATCCAAATTACGTTTATCTAATTGGTACCGATAAATTAAGTGCTGAATTACATCAAATATCTGAAAATGTTAATGCTACTTACACCAATTTAGAATTAGATTACACTTATAATGATGAAAACGATCCAAATCGATACTATTATCGTTCAGATCATTATCAATTTGCAAAAAATAATATCCCTGTAATATTTTATTTTAATGGTGTTCATGAAGATTATCATAAACCAACTGACACTCCTGATAAAATAAATTATGAGTTATTAGCAAAAAGAGCTCAACTCGTATTTTACACAGCTTGGGAATTAGCCAACAGACCAGAAAGAATTAAAGTTGATGTAAAAAACTAATTTCTTATTAAATATTCAGCTTTAATAAATTTAACATTAATTGCTGAAATTTGTGGATTATTATCCGTTTTATCAAAACTATAAATACAAAAACTTTTAGCAGGTATTGAAGAACATTGAATATTTTCAGTAATCACTTCACTGTATTCTATTCCATCACTATTCAACGTAATTTTAGGAAAACCTTGAACATTGCTATTGGAGTTATTAATAAATTTTACTTTATACTTGAGTCTATCTTCCTGAGTTCCTATTTGAGGTGTAAATTCAAATTCTAACAATTCATACGAAATTGACACTACTTCATCAATAGTATCAGTATCACTACTTTCTGAACAATTTATAAACAACAAGAATGTAAAAACTAAAAGTAAGGTATTTTTTTTCATTTTTAAAATAATTATTAATGCAACATTTTATAAACTAACTCTTTAAGAATATCACCATCGGGAAGTGAATTTGCCCCTACTCCTTTACTTTTAACATCAGCATCTCTTAAAAGTGCAATACATTCTGATACTTTTCTCATCGGATAATTTCTAGCAGCAGTTTGATATTCAGACACAAAATACGGATTGATTCTTAAGACTTTAGCTACTACTTGTTGATTTTTATCGGGTAATCCATGGTACAACAATAGTTGAGTAAAAAATCCATTTAAGATTCCGATAGTCATCGGTAAAGGATTTGCTTTAATATTTTGTGCAAAGTAAATAATAATTTGATTTGCTTTAAAAACATTCCGTTCTCCAATGGCTTTTTTCAACTCAAAATTATTGTAGTCTTTGCTAATTCCTATATTTTTTTCAATAACTTCTGGAGTTATGGTACTTCCAACAGGAAGAATTATCATCAATTTTTCAATTTCTTTATTGATTTTACCTAAATCAGTTCCTAAAAACTCTACTAACATATTAGAAGCTTTCGGGTCAATATGATATTTTCTGTTAGATAATTCTCTTCTAATCCAATCAGCAACTTTATTTTCATAGAGTTTTTCACTCACAAAAAGTTCACCATTTTTAATGATGTTTTTTGCTAAAGCCTTTCGTTTATCAATTGTTTTATATTTATAACAAAAAACTAAAACCGTTGTTGGCGTCGGATTTGCAGCATAGGCTTCCAATTTTTCAATTGTTCTAGATAATTCTTGAGCTTCCTTTACAATTACAACTTGCCTTTCTGCCATCATAGGATATCGCTTGGCATTTGCAATAATCTCATCAATAGAAACATCACGTCCGTACAAAACCATTTGATTAAAGCCTTTATCTTCTTCCGACAAGAGATGATCCTCAATATAATCAGCTATCTGATCAATAAAAAAAGGCTCATCTCCCATCAAAAAATAGATAGGTTTTACTTTATTATTTTTTATTTCTGTAATAATTTGTGAGATATCTGCCATATAATCAGAAAAAATGTCAATTTTGTATTATGCAAGAATTAAACTTACCAAACTATCAATTTCGAATCAAAAGTAACGAAAATAAGTTGTTCATTTTTGATTTTATACGAAAAAAAGAAGTGGTTTTGACTCCAGAAGAATGGGTTCGTCAACATTTTTTGATGTATTTGGTAACTGAAAAAAAATATCCTGCATCACTCATTGCAGTTGAAAAAAAACTCATCCTAAATACAATGACAAAAAGAACCGATATTGTAGTTTACAACAGCAATGCAAAACCAGAAATTATTGTTGAATGTAAAGCTCCTCATGTAAATATTACAGAAGAAGTTTTTGATCAAATTGCTCGTTATAATTTAAAGTTAGATGCTCAATATTTAATTGTTACCAATGGTTTACAACATTTCTTTTGTCAGATTGATACTAAAAATGAAACATATTTATTTCTAGAAGACATTCCAAATTGGACTAATTAATTATGTTTGTAAAAATTTATTTTGATGAATAAAATTGCTGTTGTTATCTTAAATTGGAATGGAAAAGATTTGTTAGAAAAATTTCTACCGAGCATTGTACAATTTACCAATCCTGAAATTGCAGATATTTATATTGCTGACAATGCCTCTACCGATAATTCTATAGCATACGTAAAGCAACAATTTCCATCAATAAATATTATTCAAAATAATGAAAATGGTGGCTATGCCAAAGGTTATAATGATGCCTTAAAATATATTAAAGCTGATATCTTTGCATTAGTGAATTCTGATGTTGAAGTAACTGAAAATTGGTTAGAACCAATAATAGAATATTTTAGTTTGCATAAAAATACAGCTATAATTCAGCCTAAAATATTGGATTATAAAAATAAACAATACTATGAATATGCTGGTGCTGCGGGTGGATTTATAGATAAATTTGGTTATCCTTTCTGTAGAGGTAGAATTTTTGATACTGTTGAAAAGGATGAACTTCAATATGATAAAATAACTGATATTTTTTGGGCTTCTGGCGCTTGTTTTTTTGTGCGTTCAGATGTTTTTTATCAATTAAAAGGATTTGATGAATTGTATTTTGCACATCAAGAAGAAATTGA
>JAUYUF010000202.1 GCA_030694835.1 Flavobacteriaceae bacterium
TCAATTTCAATTTTTATTTTTTTAATAAATTCTTCTTCATTTTCAGCTTCAAATAAAAGATACGTTAGCAACTCTTTATTATTCTTTTTGAATTTTGATAAACGCAGAATTATTTCAATTAATTCAGTAGTTGAATGATGTGATAATTCTGTTTTTATTTCTTTTACGGTAACAATTTTCATGTGCGCAAGTTAATAAATGAATGTTTAAATGAATATTTTAATTAATTAATTTGAAGATTATTGTCAAAAGAATAACGCTTACTATTTTATAAAGAAAGTTATTTTTTTATTTATAAAATTGACCTACTTCATTGCAATCACCTGTATATGTTTATAAATGACAGAAAAATTAAACTATGAAAATGTCTGTTCTTTTTATCATATTGTTAATATTGATCGTTTATCTTTTATTTGTGCCAATCATAATTGTTATAGATTCAGTAAATGAACAATATTTTGAAAGTAGAACTCATGAAAAAGAAATGGATTTAACTTTTTGATTTTTAAGCTTGTCAGTTTTAAAAGGAAAAACCGAATAAATTAAACTTTAATGAAGTTAACATATTCGGTTTTTATATTTTAATTACTTTCCGATACAGAAGTTGGCAAAAATATTACCCAATAAATCATCTGTTGTTATTTGCCCAGTAACTTCGCCTAAATGAAATAATGCTTGTCTAATATCAATTGCAATTAAATCTGTTGGAATTCCATTTTCTATTCCTTTTTTTACATCAATTAAAGCTTTTAAAGCATTTGAAAAAGCTTCGTAATGCCTGCTGTTACTAACAATAGTGTCGCTAGATGAAAGTGCTCCAGTATGTACTAGTGAAGTTAATTTCAAGGTTAATTCATGGATGCCTTCACTGGTTTTTGCTGATATAAAATGAACATTTTCAAACGGAAGTAGTTTTTTAATGGAATTAATATTTGATAAATCAATTTTATTGGCAATAATCAATAATTTCTTGCTTGGAAATTGTTCTTGAATCTTTGAAATCTCAATTTGTAACAATTTAGATTTTGCTTGATTTAATGTATTCGCATCTAATAAATAAATGACTACTTGAGCTTGTTTAATTTTTTCAAAAGTTTTTTTAATTCCGATACTTTCAATAATATCAGTAGTTTCACGTATTCCGGCAGTATCAATAAATCGATATACAATTCCGTTAATTACAATTTCATCTTCAATAGCATCACGAGTAGTGCCCGGAATTTCAGAAACAATTGCTTTATCTTCTTTTAACAAGGCATTTAACAAGGTCGATTTTCCTACATTAGGTTCGCCTACAATGGCAATCGGAATTCCGTTTTTAAGAACATTTCCTAAAGCAAATGAATCAACTAATTGTTTTAAAATTTTACTAATTTTATTAACCAGATTGTTAAATTCATCTCTATCAGCAAATTCAACATCTTCTTCAGAAAAATCTAATTCTAATTCCATTAAAGAAGCAAAATTTAACAGTTCTTGTCTTAAATCATTAATTTCTTTGGAATAACCTCCTCGCATTTGTTGCATAGCTACTTGATGTGATGCTGCAGAATTAGCTTCAATTAAATCTGCTACCGCTTCAGCTTGTGCCAACTCTAATTTACCATTTAAAAAAGCCCGAAGTGTAAATTCGCCAGGAGTTGCTAATCTTACATTGTTTCTTAAAAAGAGCTGTACAATTTCTTGTTGAATATAAGAAGATCCATGGCAAGAAATTTCTACTGTATTTTCACCTGTATAGGAATTAGGTCCGTGAAATAAGGAAACCAATACTTCATCAATAACTCGGTTATTTTCTTTTATATAGCCAAAATGTAAGGTATGTGATTTTTGAGTTGTTAAATCTTTATTTCCTTTAATTGATTTAAAGAAAGTATTGCAAATAGTAATGGCATTAGGTCCAGAAAGTCGTATAACAGCAATGGCACCAATTCCGGGTGGAGTTGCGATAGCAATAATGGTATCGTTAAAGTGTGAATTCAAATCAATTTAATTTTTTAGTAAAATTACGGAATGTGAAATGATTTTTTGTAAATCAATCCTAAAAGTACAATTTTTATAGCTCTAGTTTAAATCGCTCTCGCAGTAAATCAAGTTCAATATTCTTTTTAGAAAGCAATTCATATTTTTCTTTTGGAGTATGAGCATATTTATTTTGAATAGTCTCTAGAACTTCTACGTTGAAAGTAATATCGTAATTATTGAGTCTTTCTTTTAAAAATTTGAGCAGATGTGGTGCAATATGTAGAAATTGCTCCTTCATATTTTTACTTGCTACTTGATAGTTAATTTTATTAGCATTACAACTTGGCAAAGAAGATGTTAAAACAGCATTCTTCAATTTTCTTCCAGATTGAAGTTGATTATGAGAAAATTCATTCCATAATTGAACTAACTGATCTGTTGTAAACTCATCTCTTGGCAATAAACTTTCATCAACAAAATCTAAATTTTTTTTCACCACTTCTTTCTGATTATCAATGTTTGAAATAGATAGAGCAGAAGTACGGCGAGGTTCTAATTTTAAATTTGGTTTTTGAATAGTCGGTTGCTTTTGTTCTTCAACAATTGCATCCGTATTGTTAAGTAGTTCTTTTTTTTCAGTTGAATATATTTTTTCTTCAGTAGCAATGACAGGAGCAACTGATTTATCCTGATCAATAGCTAACTGAACCTTGGTTGATTTTTTAAAAAAACTTGCAGGAATTATGAACTGACTGTCATTTTTTTTTTCTCCATCAAAAGTGATAGAGGCTAATTGCATTAAAGTTAATTCGATTAATAGTCGCTGATTTTTACTTTCTTTAAACCTTAAATCACCCGTATTGGCAATTTCAATAGCTTTTAACAGAAAAGATTCTGAACTCTTTTTAGCTTGATCTATATATGTTTTCTGGGTATTTTCACCAACTTCGAGTAAAGTAATAGTGCTGGGAGTTTTAGCAACTAATAAATCTCTAAAGTGAGAAGCTAAACCGATGATGAAATGATGCGCATCAAATCCTTTACCTAAAATAGAATTGAATTCCAACAATAATTCAGGAATTTTATTTTCTAAGATTATATCTGTAACTGTAAAGTACACTTCGTAATCAAGCACATTTAAATTTTCTGCAACTGCTTGTCTGGTTAATTCTTTTCCGCAAAAACTAACCACCCGATCATAAATAGAAAGCGCATCCCGTAAGGCACCATCTGCTTTTTGAGCGATGATATGCAGTGCGTCGTCTTCGGCAGCAATTTGTTCCTCTTTGGCTATCTTCTTTAAGTAATTTTTGATATCATTAACTACAATTCGTTTAAAATCAAATATTTGACAACGCGATAAAATGGTAGGGATTATTTTATGTTTCTCTGTAGTTGCTAAAATAAAAATAGCATGTGCAGGTGGCTCTTCTAATGTTTTTAAAAAGGCATTAAAAGCAGATTGTGATAACATATGAACCTCATCAATGATATAAACTTTGTATTTACCAACCTGTGGCGGAATTCTAACCTGATCAGTTAAACTCCTAATATCATCAACTGAGTTATTAGAGGCTGCATCAAGTTCAAAAATATTAAAAGCAAAATCCTCATCTTCACTCAAGTTTTGCATGCTTTCTTGGTTGATGCGTTTTGCCAAGATTCTAGCACAAGTAGTTTTTCCAACTCCACGAGGACCCGTAAAAAGTAATGCTTGCGCTAAATGATTATTTTTTATAGCATTTTCAAGGGTATTTGTAATGGTTTCTTGTCCAATTACATCTTCAAACACTTGTGGTCTATATTTTCTAGCCGATACTATAAAATGCTCCATGGTTATTTTTCTTGTGTTAACAAAAATAGGAAAATAAGTATAGAAACTGTGGAGATGTTAATAAAAAAACCTAACAAATTTTTGTTAGGTTTTTATCAATTAAGAAAATCATATTTTATGATTCACGTTCATAAATTTTATTGTAGAGATCAATATATTTTGCTTGAATTACGTTACGTTTTGGTTTCATAGTTGGAGTTAATAAGTTATTATCAATTCCCCAAACATCAGGTGTTAATTCAAATCGTTTAATTTTCTCCCAATCTCCAAATTTTCTATTTCTCTTATCTACATCTTTTTGGATGCGTGCAATTACTCGTTCATTAGAAATGATTTCAGCATTAGTTTCTCCGATATTTATTTCTTTTCTTCGAGCCCATTCTTTAATAAAATCAAAAGCTGGTTGTATAATAGCTGCTGGCATTTTTTCGCCATCACCTACAACCATAATTTGCTCTATAAAACGCGATTGTTTCATAGCATTTTCTAATAAGACTGGAGAAACATATTTACCACCTGAAGTTTTGAAAATTTCTTTTTTACGTCCAGTAATATATAAAAATCCATCTGCATCAATTTCACCTTTGTCACCCGTATGGAAATAACCATTCTGAATAACTTCAGCTGTTTTTTCAGCATCTTTATAATAGCCCATCATTACATTTGGGCCTTTAATTAAAATTTCACCATCTTCGGCAATTTTGATAGTTACATCCTTAATTGCTTTTCCAACGGAACCAATTCTAAACAAGTTTCCTTTAAACATGTTTACGGTACAAACTGGAGATGTTTCTGTTAATCCATAACCTTCCATAATATTTAATCCTGCAGCACAAAAAACTTTGGTTAAACGCGACTGTAAGGCAGCACTACCTGAAACTAGTGTATTCAACTCGCCACCCAAAGCTGCTTGCCATTTGCTAAAAATAAGTTTACGCGCAATAGATAGTTTAAATTCATACCACCAACCATTTTCTCTATACGGTTTCCATTGTAAACCTAAACCAACAGCCCAAAAGAAAAGTCCTTTTTTAATTCCGGTTAATTCAGTTCCTTTTGCGATAATTCCGTCATATATTTTTTCTAATAAACGCGGAACCACCGACATGATGGTTGGATGTATTTCATTTACGTTGTCTTTAATTTTTTCGATACTCTCTGCAAAATAAATTTCACCACCAGAATACATGTACAAATATTGAAGTATACGTTCAAAACTATGACAAACTGGTAAGAAGCTCAAAACTTTATATTTTCCATATTTAACTGGAACTCTTGATAAACTTGCTAAGGTATTAGACACCA
>JAUYUF010000203.1 GCA_030694835.1 Flavobacteriaceae bacterium
TCCAAGTAATTTCAACACCTTCTGCCACTTTTTTAAACTTCCAAGTACCATTTACAGTTCCTTTTCCATCAAAAAAAGTAATATCCTGAATAGAGTCATTCAAAACCGAAACTAAGTTTTCCATATTCCCATCTCCAGAAGATGCTTTCCATGAAAAAGTAGCTCCAGCTCCAACGGTCTTTTCAGGAAAAGTATATACAATTGTTGAGTCTGTTTCATTCCACGGCCCCCAATATTCCCAAGTTTTATAATCGTTCACGACTTCAAAAGCAACTTCAAGCGGCGCTTTTACCAATCGGGTTCTTTTTACCTCATAATTTCCATCTATTGTAGCCAAATAAAGTGCCCCTCCTACAAATGCTATGAGCAATAAAAAAAGAATGTACTTTAAAATTTTCATATAGTAATATTTTAGAATTGTTACACTAAATTACGAATAATTTATCTTTTTTAAGTAAATTTGACCATTATCTATAAAATCTTCAAAAAATGTTTAAAATTTATAAATCAATTTTATTTCTCTTTTTAAGCTTGACATTACTGTCATCGTGTAAAAAAGAAACAACTACACCTGATTTAGCTTCAACTGATAATTTTAATTATAACGCTGAGCAATTTGCAGATGTGCAAGTATTACGATATCAAATTCCAGATTTTGATAAATTATCAGTAAAACAAAAAGAATTAGTGTACTATTTAACACAAGCTGGTTTAGCTGGTAGAGATATAATGTACGATCAAAACTATCGTCATAATTTAAAAATAAGAAGAACTTTTGAACATATTTACACCAATTATCAAGGCGACAAAACCACCGAAGATTGGAAGAGTTTTGTACTTTTTTTAAAACGAATTTGGTTTTCAAACGGTATTCATCATCATTATTCAAATGATAAATTTATGCCAGAATTTTCAAAAGGATATTTAGAAAGCTTATTAAATGATACCAACACAAGTCTATCTGCCGAAATTTTAGAAGTGTTATTTTCTGATAAAGATGCAAAAAAAGTAAACCTAGATCCTACCAAGGATTTAGTCTTAGGTTCAGCTGTAAACTTTTATGGATCTGATATAACAGAAAAAGACGTCGATAATTATTACTCAAAAATTATAGATAGAAATGATCCAAGACCTATAGAATATGGTTTAAATTCTAAATTAGTAAAAGAAAATGGTGTGCTTAAAGAAAAAGTATGGAAAGTAGGTGGTATGTATTCTGCTGCCATTGAACAAATAGTTTTTTGGTTAGAAAAAGCTAAATCTGTTGCAGAAAATAATGCACAGGGAGCTGCCTTAGGTTTATTAATTGAATATTACAAAACAGGTGATTTAAAAACTTGGGACGCATATAATATTGCTTGGGCAAAAGCTACAGAAGGAGATATTGACTATATCAGTGGATTTGTAGAAGTGTACAATGACCCAAAAGGATTTAGAGGTTCATATGAAACTGTTGTTCAAATTAAAGATTTTGATATGTCAGCTAAAATGGCTGTGTTAGCCGAAAACGCTCAGTGGTTTGAAGATAATTCTACTTTAATTGAATCTCATAAAAAGAAAAATGTCGTTGGTGTTTCTTATAAAACAGTTAATGTTGCTGGTGAAGCTGGAGACTCTTCTCCCACTACTCCAATAGGTGTAAATTTACCAAACAATAACTGGATTCGTCAGGAACATGGTTCAAAATCAGTTTCACTAGGTAATATAATTCATGCTTATAATAATGCAGGTGGTGGAGAAAAAATTAAGGAGTTTGCTTTTTCAAAAGAAGAGATTGAACTAGAAGAAACCTATGGTCAGTTGGCTGATAAATTACATACTTCACTTCACGAAGTGATAGGGCATGCAAGTGGACAAATTAATAAAGGAATTGGCATGCCAAAGGAAACCCTAAAAAATTACGCTTCTACTTTAGAAGAAGCACGCGCAGATTTAGTGGGACTTTATTATTTATCGGATAAAAAATTAGAAGAATTCAAATTAACCGATAATGCCGAAAAACTTGGAAAAGCAGCATACAATGATTATATCAGAAATGGTTTGATGACACAATTGATAAGAATTAAATTAAGTGATGATATTGAAGAGTCTCATATGAGAAATCGTCAATTAGTTGCTGCTTGGGCTTTTGAAAAAGGAGCTGCTGAAAAAGTAATTGAGAAAATATCAAAAAATGGAAAAACTTATTTTGTTATTAATGATTACGTAAAATTAAGAAAGTTATTTGGCGATTTATTACGTGAAATTCAACGAATAAAATCCGAAGGAGATTATGAAAGTGGTAAATATTTAGTTGAAAAATACGGGGTAAAAGTTGATCATCAAATTCATAAAGAAGTTCTAGAACGAAGTAAACACTTTAAATCTGCTCCTTATAACGGATTTATCAATCCAGTGTTAACAACAGTTACTGATAAAAATGGAAAAATTACAGATGTAAAAGTTGAATATCCAACAAACTTTACAGAACAGATGTTATTTTATGCAAAAACATATACTACTTTACCTGATGAAAATTAGTATGTGAATGAAATCTTTTAAAATCCGTTCATTTCTGAACGGATTTTTTTATATTCATCAAAAATTAAAAAGATGAAAAACGCCATTATAATTGGAGCAAGTTCTGGAATTGGAAAAGATTTAGCACTCATTCTAGTTGAAAATGATTATAAAGTTGCAATTACAGGTAGAAGATTGATTGAATTAGAAAAAATAAAATCCATCAATTCTTCTCAATTTATTATCAAACAACATGACATTACTAACTTTGAACAGACTATAAAAGTATTTGATGAACTCGTTCAAGAAATGGGAAATATTGATTTGGTGATTCATAGTTCTGGAATTGGAGAACCCAATTATCAATTAGATTTTGCGATAGATTTACCAACGATAAACACCAATATTTTAGGAGGAACACTGCTTTACGGATTAGCTTATAATTTATTTAAAAAACAAGGTTTTGGGCATTTAGTTGGTATTACATCTGTAGCTTCAATTAGAGGAAATAGACATGTTCCAGCTTATTTTGCATCCAAATCATATCAAGCAAGTTATTTGGAATCGCTTTGGTTTAAAGCTCAAAAAAGCAAATTACCGATATATGTAACCGATATTCAACCAGGTTTTGTAGATACTCCAATGGCTTTAGGAAAAACCTTTTGGATGGCGACAAGTCAAAAAGCAGCTCAACAGATTTATAAAGCAATTTTAGCAAGGAAGAAAAAAGTTTATATAACCAAACGATGGGCTTTGGTTGCTTTAGCTATGAAATTAGCACCATCTAAATTATACGCCAAGCTATTTTAAAATAAAAAGAGCGCTTAATGCGCTCTTTTGTAATCTTATAACTTTACTTCAACTCTCCAACCATACGGATCTTCAGATCTATTGTACTGAATATCAGTAACATATTTCTTCAATTGTTGAGCGTAACTATTTTCTAATCTTGGTAAATTATATTCTTTTTCATCATAAGCAAAAGCAATAATTGGACTTATAACTGCCGCCGTTCCTGCGCCAAATATTTCTTTTAATGTTCCGTTTTGAGCAGCCTCTACAATTTCTTTAACTGTAACTCTTCTTTCTTCAACAGCTATTCCATGATCTTTTGCAATCTGAATTAAACTTTTACGTGTAACTCCATCTAAAATACGGTCACTTATTGGTGCTGTTAAAAGTGTATCATTAACACGGAAAAAGACATTCATTGTTCCAGCTTCTTCTAAAAAACTATGAGTACTTGCATCTGTCCAAATTACTTGTTGGTAACCTTTTTCGATGGCTAATTTTGTAGGATAAAATTGTGCTCCATAATTTCCTGCAGCTTTTGCATATCCTACTCCACCATCAGCAGCTCTACTAAATTTTTGAGCTATTTCAACTTTCACTTCTCCTTTATAATATGGTTTAACAGGAGAACATATAATCATAAATTTATACATATTAGATCTGCTAGCAACTACTCCTGGCTCTGTAGCCATTACAAAAGGACGGATATAAAGAGAGTTACCATCACCTGCTTTAATCCATTCATGATCCATTTTCAACAATGTAATCAGTCCTTCCATAAAATATTCTTCTGGAAATTCAGGAATTGCCAAACGTTTTGCAGAAATATTGATACGTTTTTGATTTTGTTCAGGGCGAAATAGAAATACTTTACCTTCTTCATCTTTATACGCTTTCATTCCTTCAAAAACAGCTTGTCCATAATGAAATACTTTTGCTGAAGGTTCAATTACAAGGGGTTGATAAGGTCTAATTTTTGGAGTTTGCCATTCACCATCAATATAATCACATTCAAACATATGATCTGTAAAAGTGGAACCAAATACCAAGTTTTCAAAATCAACCTCTGATATACGAGATTTTGCAATTTTTTCTATGTCGATTTTAGTTGATATGTTTGTACTCATAAGTGTAGTTTAATTGTGGCGCAAAGATACAAAAAGAAATCGTTTTCGTTACTTAAATTCCCAAACTAAAATACACACTATTAGGTAGTTATAAAATTGATACTTAATTATTTAATAAGCTAAGAATGTGGTAATTACTAAAAATTAATTTTGCAGTTTTAATAAAATATAATGAAATTGATTAGAAATATCATAAAAACAGCTGATGGCTCGTCTACCATTTTTTTGCCCGAACTTCAGGATACTTATCATTCAAAACATGGGGCTATACAGGAATCTAACCATATTTTTATAAAAACAGGTTTAAAATATATAGTTGATAATCAACAAAAACTCAATTTAAACATTTTAGAAATTGGTTTTGGAACTGGCTTAAATTGCTTGATGACCTTTCTGGAAAATGAAAAATTAAATAAAAATATTAATTATGTCGGAATTGAAGCTTTTCCAATAACAACAGAAGAAGCTCAACAATTAAATTATATAAATGAGTTAAATGCAACAAAAAGCAAATTGGTTTTTGAACAAATACATCAACTTTCTTGGAATCAAAAACATTCAATTTCCCCATATTTTAACTTAACAAAACGCTTAGAAAAAATTGAAAATATTGCTGATATAAACCAATATGATATAATTTATTTTGATGCTTTTGGTGCACAAGTTCAGCCAGAACTTTGGACCGAAATTATCTTTGAAAAAATGTATAATGCTTTGAAAAAGAATGGAATTTTAGTAACTTACTCAGCAAAAGGAAGCGTTAGACGAGCGATGCAAAGTGTAGGATTTCAAACAGAAAGACTTCCAGGACCTCCTGGAAAAAGAGAAATGTTAAGAGCAACTAAAATTTAAAAAATACAGATATGGAATTCTCAAGATTTAAACAGCAGAAAAAACAAAATTATAAACGATTTATTATTTTAGTTTTGATTCTATTATTAGTTATTCTGCTTTGGAAAAATGCTGATGCAATATTAGAAGGTCTTTTTACACCAACTCCTTAATATTTTCTTCCTTTCCATTCATATTTTTTACTAAAGGATAAAAGTCCAATAATTACAGTATAAAAAGGATAAATAAGACTAAATATTAAATATTTTTTAATAGCTATTTTTGTTTGATAAAATTGCGAAATCATTAATAATAAGAAATAATCAACCACAATTTTCAAAATCCAAAATAATAGAATTTCAACAAGCGAGATCCATTTCAAATAAAGAAATATAAATGATATAAACAATAAGAAATTCATACTTAAAACAATAACACCTACAATTTTCCCTGAATTATTTTTATAAGCAGTTGTTTTAGAAGCCCAACGAATTCTTTGATTTATAAATTCTTTTATTGATTTTTGAGGCTGTGATTTAACAATAGCATTATAACTTTTAAGATATTTTATACTGTTTTTATTTCTTGTCAAAAACTTTTCCATTAAAAAAATATCATCACCACTAGCCATCTTTTTATTGCCCTCAAAACCATCAACATCATTAAAAACAGATTTTCTATAACATAAATTGGCACCATTGCACAAAAAGGGATATCCAACAGCAAATCCACCTTGAGTAGCACCCATCAAACTTAAAAAATCAAGCTGCTGAAAATCTTGCAAAAAAGTATGATTTGTAGTAAAAACAACAGGCGCAACAATCATATCACAATTTGACAACTCAATAAATTCATTCAACGTTTTAAGCCATAAATTTGGGACAACACAGTCTGCATCTGTAGTAACAATCCACTCATATTTAGCTATTTTTATTGATTTTTCTAAAGCTTCTTTTTTAGGTGAAAGAGCCTTTAAATTATTGTGAAGTATCTTAATTTGAAAAGCTGAATTTTGAATTATAAAATCCTCAACTATATTAACAGAATTATCGGTTGATGAATCATTAACAAAAATAATCTCAAATTGCTCTTGGGAATATTGAATTTTTCTTAAACTTTCAAGTAATGCATTTAAATTTTGAGCTTCATTTCTAAAAGGAATAATAATTGAAAAACTGTTTTGTTGATGTGTTTTAAATCCAATAAACACTTTTAGTTTTTTAACACCAATAGCCAAAAAAATAATTAATAACAGATAAAATGAAGTAACAAAACAAAAAATTAACAAATCAATATTATTCATTAGCTAAGATTTTATTACTTGAAAAAGACATTACAAAATAACTGCCCAAAATGGCAGGAAGGGCAAAGTTGAAAAACCACATAATTATTGATACCAGTAGAATTATCTCTGCTTGAAATCCAATAACACTCAACAGTATTACAGCTATAGAGCCTTTTATTGTCCAGTCAAAAAGTGCCATTGTTGGAATTATTGAAGCTAATAAATACATGCTAAAAATAGAAGAAATAGTTACTTCATAATTTAAGTTTGGATAAAAAATAAATAATAAAAATACATATTGATGTGAAAAAATGAGATACCTCAACATTGAAATCAATAAAATATGAAAATGTTTTTTTATAGGAATGATTTTAAAATTTATCAACTTATTCATTATAAATATTGATAACATTATAACAAGAATTAAACTTCCAAAAAATATAAATGATACACTTTTGGCATCAACTATCGTTATATTTAATATTTCACCAATTGAAAATTGGTACAAATAAAATCCTACAATTCCGAAAATAACAGTGATTATCAATTGACTGAAATTCCCAATAAAATTTAAATCTATTATTTTTTTAAACAAATCTCGTTTATAAAACATGGTTTTCATTCCAAATTCACCAGATTTAAATGGTGTAACTAAAGAAACTGTATGTGAACTTAAACTTTGAATAACAGCATCATAAAAAGAAATTTTCACAACTTGTGACACTAATAATTTCCATTTATTAATCTCTAATAGCCAATTAACAGTAGTGAAAATTAACATCAAAAAAATAAATGAGGCTAATCTAAAATTTGAAATTGCTGGAAATTTAAATTGATTTTCTCTAAATAAATACAAATCAAATTTTCCGTAAATTAAATAGAATGCTGCAAAAACAATGACTATTTTAAGCGGCAAGAAAAAGCGTTTCCAATATTTTTTAAACAATTCGTACATTTAGATACAAATAAACGCATTAGGAATATATTTGCAAAAAATAGTTTTATGAAGTCAGAACGCATTATTTTAGGAATAGACCCAGGAACTTCCATTATGGGATTTGGAATCATTAAAGTAAATGGTAATTCAATGGAATTATTGGTGCTGACAGAGTTAATGCTCAATAAAACTGATGATCATTATCTAAAACTAAAATATATTTTTGAAAGAACAATTCAGTTAATAGACACCTATCATCCAGATGAAATTGCAATTGAGGCTCCTTTTTTTGGAAAAAATGTACAATCGATGTTAAAATTAGGACGCGCTCAAGGTGTGGCAATGGCTGCTGGTTTGTCTAGACAAATTCCGATTATCGAATATTCTCCTAAAAAAATAAAAATGTCAATTACCGGCAACGGAAACGCCAGTAAAGAACAGGTAGCCAAGATGTTACAGCAATTGTTGAAATTAAAAGAATTGCCTATACATTTAGACGCTACCGATGGGCTTGCAGCTGCTGTATGTCATTTTTATAACGCTGGAGAAATATCAACTGATAAAAATTATACAGGATGGAAAGCTTTTGTTACTCAAAATCCAGATAAATTATCTAAATAAAATTTAAAATTTGGCCGGAATTTACCTCCATATCCCTTTTTGTAAACAAGCTTGTTTTTATTGTGACTTTCATTTCTCAGTTTCTTTAAAGAATAAAGATCCTTTGTTAAAATCACTAGAAACAGAATTAGTATTACGTAAAGATTATTTGCAAAATAGCCCAATAGAAACCATTTATTTTGGTGGCGGAACCCCCTCTTTGTTGAGTGCAGATGAAATTTGGAGATTGTTTGATGTAATTTCTAAAAACTACAATTTAAGTTCAGATATCGAATTTACTTTAGAAGCAAATCCAGATGATTTAACAACTCAAAAAGTAAAAGAACTATCTCATACTCCAATTAATAGATTCAGTATTGGTATTCAATCTTTTTTTGATGAGGATTTAAAATTTATGAATCGAGCTCATACAGCTTCTGAAGCAGATGCTTCAGTAAAAATAGTTCAAGATGCTGGATACGAAAATATTACAATCGACCTTATTTACGGAATTCCAAATATGAGTGCTGATAAATGGAAAGAAAATTTAAATAAATTATTTGAATTAGATGTACCACATCTTTCATGTTATGCACTAACAGTTGAAGAAAAAACTGCTTTAAATCACCTGATTAAAACCAACAAATATCCGGCTGTTTCAGATGAATTAGCTTATGAGCATTTTCAAATTTTAGTACAAGAAACTATTCAACAAAATTTTATTCAATACGAACTTTCTAATTTTGGCAAAGAAGGCTACTTTTCTAAACACAATAGCTCTTATTGGATGGGTAAATCATATTTAGGAATTGGTCCTTCTGCTCATTCTTTCAACGGCAATAGCAGAAGTTGGAACATTGCTAATAACCCAAAATACATTAAATCTTTATCAAAAAATGAACTCCCTATTACTACTGAAATACTGACTAAAACAAATCAGTTTAACGAGTATCTAATGACTGGTTTACGAACTATTTTTGGAGTATCACTTTCTGAAATTGAAATACGATTCGGTTTAGATTATAAAAACCATCTTCTAAAACAAGTAGAAAAGCAGTTGAATCTAAAACAAGTAGAAATAAAAAATAATATAATTTACATTACTTCAAAAGGTCGTTTTTTAACCGATGCCATTTTAGCAGATCTTTTTTTTGAATAGACTGTAACCCTTGTTACAAATACCTCATTATCTAATAGTTAATTTTGCGCTATTAAAATAAATAAAACTATGGAAATCATAATAACTTTTGATAATACAGGAAGAATCGTTCCTAAAATAAATGGAAATGAAATTACGATGAATGAATCGCCATATTTAATATTTTTAGCCACTGCAGGTATGTGTTCTGCAGTATATGTTAGAGCATTTTTAAATCAACGCGATATGTCTTTAGAAGGAGTTTCTTTAACACAAAAAATGAACTATAATCAACAAACAAATATGGTAGAAGGAATTAATATTTTGGTTAATCTACCAAATAGTTTCCCTTCAAAATACGTAAGTGCTATTAAACATGTAGTTGGTCAATGTCCAGTAAAAAAACACTTTGAAACGCCGCCAACAATGGAGGTCATTACCAATCTAGATTAATTTTAATAATTAATAAAGTCAAATAATTTTCTAATTTTAAGTAGGAAGGCCAGTCGAAAGACTGGTTTTTTTTATCTATTTATCCAGTTATAGAAATTTCTTCTAATTTGTCGAGATCTAAAATGGTAATTTCATCTTTTAGAAAACGAATTACTTTTTCATTGTGTAATTTAGTCAAAGTTCTCACCACATTATCTTTGGCAACTCCTGTCATTTCTACAATTAATTTAGAAGTTATAAAACTTTCTAATTTTTTATTTTTAAACACATCATTGGAAAGATATAATAAAATGTCAGCAATTTTTCCATTCATTTGTTTATGTGCCACACTCAACATTCTACTCCACATTAAAACATTGTTTTCTCCCCAACTTTTAGCATAGAATTCTCCAAATTTTTGATTTCCAAAAATTACTTTTTTAAATGCTATTGCATCCATAAAACAAACTTCTACATCAGTTAATGCAGCAACTGAGTAATGATGCCTATAGTCTAAAAAAATATTAGTTTTTCCTATGAGTTCATCAGTTCCTGAAATTTTAATGGTAAAATTTCTATTGGTTTCGTCTTCAAGATAAATCTTCACAAATCCACTTCTAATTGAAAGAATATTAAAACATGATGTACCCTGTTTAAAAATAATTTCACCAGGTTTAAAATGTACTTTATACCTTACTTCTCCTAATAATTTAAGTTCATCATCAGAAAGCAATTTAAATAAAGGTGATTGCTGGTCACAATCTACACACTGCCTACATTCCCTATTTGAAAATAAAGATCTCATGGTAAGATTTTAAATAAAACTATTTTTGTTTTACAATATCTATTATACCGACTTAATTTCGATATATGTCGTAAAAAAATTGTTAATCATCAATATTGTAAAGATATAAACACGATGCGTGTTATAACATGATATTTATCAGTTGTTACATATTTTATTATTAGGAAATTTGACTAATTAAAAAATAAAAAAACAATTTTAACATGAAAAATATTCTTAAAAACCTATGTAAATTAAGTTTAATGCTTTCTTTTATATTAGTAGTTTCTTGTAAGGATGATGAAGATCCAATTATTGATCCCGTTGTTGATGTAATTGTTCCAACAACTTTAGATTACGTTGGATCTCAAAAATGTGGTGAGTGCCATAAAGATCATTATGATCGTTTTATCGAAAGTGGACACCCTTATAAAATAACTAAAGTAAGTGGCGCCAAACCAAACATCCCATATTTTGGCAATTTTACAACTCCAACTCCTCCAGACGGATATACTTGGAATGATATTACCTACACTATTGGTGGTTACGGATGGAAAATGCGATTTATTGATAAAAATGGTTATGTGATTACCGGAAATGTTGTTGGAACACAATGGAATCCTGCTAATAATACAAGGACGCAGTATAATTCATCAATTCCGAATGGAACAGAAAAATATACATGTGGAAATTGTCATACAACTGGATGGAAATCAAAAGCAGATGGTGGAGTTCCACAAGATAATTTACCAGGAATGGATGGTCAGTTCAAATATGGTGGAGTTCATTGTGAAGCTTGTCATGGTATGGGTAATAAACACGCTGTTACTAAAAGCAAACAAGATATTAAAATTGTGACTGGGGCAAACTCTTGTACTCCTTGCCATTGGAGAAGATTTGCAGCTACTGCTGATAACATGAAACAACAAACTTCAGGAGGATGGGAAATGCACCGTAACCAATTTGAACAAATTAATA
Source organism: Flavobacteriaceae bacterium (assembly GCA_030694835.1). Lineage (GTDB taxonomy): Bacteria > Bacteroidota > Bacteroidia > Flavobacteriales > Flavobacteriaceae > JAGXRT01. Next base: position 11,404 of record JAUYUF010000203.1, read on the forward strand.
CTAACAAACATGCTGCTTTAAGTTGTAATGCTTGTCACGATCCACATTCTGGAACAAGACATGATGCAAAAGCAAAAGGGATGGGAGTAAAAAAAGCATGTAGCTCATGTCATACTGGTCCAAAATATGCTGAAAGAATGCATTATTCTGCAACTTGTGTAGATTGTCATATGGGTAAAACTGTAAAAAATGCTATCAATAAAAATAAATACGAAGGAGATGCGCCAAACCATAACTTTAAAATTAATATAGACCCTACTACTGTCTACTTTACAAAAGATGCTGCAGGTACACTTTGGGCTAATCAAGACAAAAAAGGAACTACGTTAGACTTTGCATGTTACAAATGTCATAAAGATGTTGATAATGTTGGTGGTACTCACTCTTGGAGAACTATGACAGAACTTTCTGTTAAAGCTGGAACTTTCCATAAATAAGAAATTATAATTATTAGGTTTTAAATTAAGAAGAGGGCGTTTGCCCTCTTTTTGCTTTTATGCAATTCTTACAGATTTATATCTCTGGGTTTCTTAAATTTGTTAAACCAATCAATTATATATGAATATCGAAGAATACAGAGAATATTGCATCGTAAAAAAAGCAGTTACCGAAGGTTTTCCTTTTGATCAAACAACCTTAGTTTTTAAAGTTGCAGGGAAAATGTTTGCCATAACAAGTTTAAATCAACCATTTCGTATTTCATTAAAGTGCGATCCAGATCGTGCAATCGAATTAAGAGAACAATATCCTTGTATAATTCCTGGATATCATCTTAATAAAAAATTATGGAATACCATCACTGTTGATGGGACTTTATCTGATGATTTTTTAAAAGAACTCATCGATCATTCATATGAATTAATTGTAGCAAGCTTACCTAAATCTAAAAGACCTTAAAATGTTAACTGGAAAAAACTATATCGGAAATTCTCTATCAGCCAATGGAATTAAAACTTTTAGAACTTTTGATCCAAAAGAAAATACAGAAAATGAACAAGTTTTTTATGAAGCTTCTTCGGATGAAATAAATCAAGCTACTGAATTAGCACATCAAGCATTTCAAGTTTATAGAACAATTGAATCATCTAAAAAAAGTAAATTCTTAAATGCTATTGCTGATGAAATACTTGCTCTTGGTGATGATTTAGTAAATCTAGTCATGCAAGAAGCTGGTTTTACTTATGAACGCGTAGTTGGAGAACGCGCCCGAACGTTATGGCAATTACAAATGTTTGCAGATTTATTAGACGAAGGATCTTGGGTTGATGCTACTATTGATACTGCACAATTATACAGAAAACCAAATCCAAAACCAGATTTACGTAAAATGTTAATTCCTGTAGGGCCAGTGGTAGTTTTTGGTGCTAGTAATTTTCCTTTAGCTTATTCAACAGCTGGTGGTGATACTGTTGCTGCTTTAGCAGCTGGTTGTCCGGTTATTGTAAAATCACATCCAATGCATGCCGGAGTGAGTGAATTAGTGGCAAGTGCAATTATTAAAGCAGCTCAAAAAACGGGAATGCCCAATGGAGTTTTTTCAAATTTAAATAGCAGTGGCATTGAAGTTGGTATTCAATTAGTCAAACACCCTTTTGTAAAAGCCGTTGGCTTTACGGGAAGTATTAACGGAGGAAGAGCTTTATTTAATTTAGCTAACCAGCGACCTGAACCTATTCCAGTTTTTGCAGAAATGGGAAGCATCAATCCTGTTATTTTATTACCAAAAGCACTTCAAAAAAGAAATGAGGAGATTGCTAAAATATACGCACAATCCATCACCTTGGGGAGTGGCCAATTTTGTACCAATCCGGGATTAATTTTAGGAATTAAAAGTAAAGAACTTGATAGTTTTACCAATTATTTATCTGATGAAATCCTTTTAATGAAACCTGGCTGTATGTTACATCCAACTATTGTTGATAATTTTGAAACTAACAAAGAAAAGATGAGACAGCAAGAAAATATTGCTACCATTGCATCTTATGAAAATGGTGTTAATAAAAATGATGGTAGACCCTTAATTTTAACTGTTGATGGAACTACTTTTTTAAAAAATCCTCAATTACATCAAGAAGTTTTTGGCCCTTTTTCCATGCTCGTTCAATGTGAATCTATCGGTGAATTAAAAACAATTATTTCACAATTAGAAGGGCAATTAACAGGAACTATTATAGCTGAGGAAGAAGAACTTTTAATACATTCTAACATAGTTGAAGCACTTCAAAATAGAGTTGGTCGATTAATTTTCAATGGAGTTCCAACAGGGGTAGAAGTTTGCCCATCTATGCAACATGGCGGGCCTTATCCAGCTTCTACTGATAGTAGATTTACTGCAGTTGGTATTCATTCCATCAAAAGATGGGTGCGACCATTTACCTATCAAAATTGGCCGAATGAATTATTGCCAAAAGCGCTTCAAGATGAAAATCCTCAAAAAATAATAAGACTTATTAATAACCAGTTATCAGATTCAGCGATATAAAAAACCACGCTTGTGCGTGGTTTTAAACTATCATTTTGAAGAATTATTTTTTATTTAATTCAACAAAATATTTAAAGAATAAAGGAATAGTTTCAATTCCTTTCAAGAAATTAAATACTCCAAAATGCTCATTTGGCGAATGAATCGCATCTGAATTCAATCCAAATCCTATTAATATTGATTTACTTTTCAATTCTTTTTCAAACAGTGCCACAATGGGAATACTACCTCCTGAACGTACCGGAATCGGATCAATACCAAAAGTATCCTTCAAAGCCAATTTTGCAGCTTGATAACCAATACTGGTAGTTGGCGTTACATATCCTTGTCCGCCGTGATGTGGTTTTACTAATACTTTTACACCACTTGGAGCGATACTTTCAAAATGAGTTTTAAACAAGGCTGTAATTTCTTGCCAATCTTGATTTGGAACTAAACGCATGGAGATTTTAGCATAAGCTTTAGAAGCTATTACTGTTTTAGCACCTTCTCCGGTGTAACCTCCCCAAATTCCATTTACATCCAAAGTGGGTCTAATAGAAGTTCTTTCATTAGTTACATAACCTTTTTCCCCATAAATATCATTTAAATCTAAAGCTTCTTTATAGGCATCCAAAGAAAATGGTGCTTTTGCCATTTCAGCACGATCAACAGCAGACATTTCTTCTACTTTATCGTAAAACCCAGGAATAGTAATATGATTGTTTTCATCGTGTAAAGAAGCAATCATTTTTGCTAAAACATTGATTGGATTTGCCACTGCTCCACCGTATAACCCAGAATGTAAATCGCGATTTGGACCTGTAACCTCAACTTCAACATAGCTCAACCCTCTTAATCCGGTAGTTATTGATGGTTGCTCTCTTGAAATCATTCCTGTGTCTGATATCAAAATAACATCATTGGCTAATTTTTCTTGATTTCTTTCTACAAACCAACCTAAACTTTTAGAACCAACCTCCTCTTCACCTTCAATCATAAATTTAATATTACATGGCAAAGCATTGTTTTGAGTCATATATTCCAACGCTTTCACATGCATATATACTTGACCTTTATCATCACAAGCGCCTCTAGCAAAAATAGCTCCATCAGGATGAATTTTGGTGTTCTTGATAACTGGTTCAAACGGACCGCTTTCCCATAATTCAATTGGATCTGCTGGTTGTACATCGTAATGTCCGTAAACTAAAACAGTTGGCAAATCTGGATTAATAATTTTTTCCCCATAAACGATTGGATATCCAGGAGTTTCACATATTTCTACATGATCACATCCAGCTTTTAATAAACTTTGTTTAAAAGCTTCTGCTGTATTTAATACATCTTGTTTATATGCCGAATCAGCACTAATAGACGGAATCTTAAGAAGATCAATCAATTCATGGATAAAACGATCTTTATGTTGATTAACGTATAATTTAATTTGTTCCATTTTATTATGTTTATTTTATTCAAAAATACAAAAAATAAAATGTAAGT
>JAUYUF010000211.1 GCA_030694835.1 Flavobacteriaceae bacterium
AAATGAGTATCCAAAACCATTTTATGTATTTTTTAAACTCCGTATTTTTCTTTGTTTTGAGTAGCATATAGTGCTGTAAAATTTTATTTTTTTTCTGATTCAATTCTAAATCCAACCGATGTAATTCCTTCTAGCAACTCTATTCCACCTGTTTCTTTACTCTTACGCATTGCATGAATTATTTTAATATCATATTTACCACTTTTTTTAAAAATGTAATTTTCTTTAAAAAAAAGTTTATTCTCTTTTAAATCAGTAAAGCCATTTCCAAGCCACTTCCCTGTTTCATCAGTCATTTCATATTCTAAAGTATCAATAGTAGCGTACTGATTTGGTGCTAATATTTCTGTAATTATAAATATGTTGCTATACTTATAATCATTATTATTTCTAATATTTATAAACAAATTTTGAGTAGAAATAGTGTCTGACACATTTAAATTAAATGTTATCGTATCATCTTTTTGCCAAGTACCATTTTCAATAGACACATATTCATCAAATATTCTATTTGAATCACATGAAATTAATAAGGATAAAAATCCTATAAAAAAGAAGATTTTATTCATTATTATTCTTTCTATCTTGTTTTTTAACAACGATTTTCTTTTTATTTTGAGGTTGATTAATTGCTTTTTTGTCTCCTTGTTCTTTATTTTCAGTAGGTCTTTTACCTTTATTTCTTTTTTTATTTGGACGATGTTTTTTATTTGCCTTTTCAAAACGATCAATACTGTCTTTCATTACTCCATCATCTACATTTTCCGTTTTACTCTCTTCTAATTCTGACTCAAAATCTTCTAACGAAATATTAGTTATATTGTTTTTATTTTGTTCAATAACAGCTGTTACTTGTTCTTTAGTTAATTTTAATAATTTTCCAGCTCCTTCATTATTTTTTAAATAGTACCACATTAATCCTTTGAAGATGTCCATTTTAACAAATTCAGCATCGCCTTTATCTGTTCTAAGCTTCACTTCTTGTGTTGGGAAATCTTTAAGTGCGTCTAAATAAGAATCTAGTTCATAATTTAAACAGCATTTTAATTTACCACATTGACCTGCTAATTTTTGTGGATTTAAAGAAAGTTGTTGATAACGAGCAGCGGTAGTATTTACTTTTCTAAAATCATTAAGCCAAGTAGAACAACAAAGCTCGCGACCACATGAACCAACTCCGCCAAGTCGTGCTGCTTCTTGACGTAATCCTACTTGTTTCATTTCTACTCTAATACTGAAAGATGTTGCAAATTCTCTAATTAATTGCCTAAAATCAACTCTATCATCAGCTGTGTAATAAAAAGTTGCTTTGGTTCCATCACCTTGATATTCAACATCAGAAAGTTTCATTTTTAAATTGAGGTTAGAAACAAACTCTCTTCCTTTGCTTTGAGTTTCAACTTCTTTGCTTCTTGCTTCTTCCCAAACTTCAATATCTTTTTGAGTGGCTTTTCGATATACTTTTTTGATTTCTTCGCTATCAATTTCGATATTATTTTTCTTTAATTGAAGTTTTACTAATTCCCCAACCAAAGTTACACCACCTATATCATGACCAGGAGAAGCCTCAACAGCTATAATATCTCCTACTGAAATTGTTAAATTTGAAGCATTTTTAAAGTAGCTTTTTCTACCATTTTTAAATCTAACTTCAACAATATCAAACGGAGTAAAGTGTGCTGGATAAGTCATATTAGACAACCAATCGTACACATTTTTTTTATTACAACTACAACCGCTACCACCAGTAGAACAGCCTGAGCTTCCATTTATATTATTTGATGTTGATTTATTATTAAAAGAGCACGTTTTACAGCCCATAAAGTTTCTATTTAATTATCTGTTAACATATTAAATCATCGAAGAACACTCGCTTTTGGTTGTCCTTACCCCAAAAAGGTAAAGATAATTAATCTGAGTTAATCAACTGCTCTTATAAAAATATTTTACGTTTGTTTAACACTTATAATTTTGGTTGGACACGCTTCTGAAGCTTTAATAGCAGCTTCTAAAATATTTTCATCCGCTAATTTAATTGTATGAAATCCTTTTTTTTCAACCGCATGCAGCAAAACGGCTTTACCATCTTTCTTAGACATTTGAAATTGTGCTGGAGCTAACTCAACACAATAGTTACAGCCAATACATTTTGGTCTTTGTAAGGTGATAATTACCATTTATAGGGATATAATTCTACTTAATTTAGCTCTGGTTTATTCTCTACTATCTTGTATAATTTATCTGAAGGTCTTATTCTGAAAGGAAATTTTATAGTGATTAAATCTCCTTTTGTAGCTTTATCTCCTTTTTGATCATTTACAAACATTTCTTCAACTACTAATTCTTGCGATCCAGTTGTTGGGCCAGTTATTAAAATAGTGTCACCAACCTTAAGGTCATATGCTTCCATTTTAAATTCACCTATCAAAGCTTTTGGATAAAAATGCATCCCTTTTGCAATATAAACTTTTTTCTGAGTAGCTTGTGAACCCGGACCATCACTCCATGCTCCTAATTTTTGACCTAAATAATAGCCACTCCAAAATCCACGATTATAAACTTTTTCAAGTTCACTCATCCAGCCAGCCACTTTTTCTTTTGAATAAGTTCCATCTTCTAAACTATCTATAGCCTCACGATAACTTTTTACAACTTTAGCAACATATTCTGGAGCTCTTCCTCTTCCTTCTAATTTCAAAACTTTTACACCAGCATCCTTTATTTTATCAAGAAAATCAATAGTACATAAATCTTGAGGAGACATGATGTATTCATTGTCTATTTCCATTTCAAAACCAGTTTCCTGATCAATCACTTTATAAGGCTTTCTGCAATTTTGCTTACAAGCACCACGATTTGCAGATGAATTAAATGCATGTAAACTCATATAACATTTCCCAGAAACTGCCATACATAAAGCTCCATGACCAAAAATTTCGATTTCTATCAAATTTCCAGAAGGTCCTTTAATTTGTTCTTTTTCTATTTGTTCATAAATTTTCTTTACTTGTCTCAAACTCAATTCCCTGCTTAATACAATGGTATCTGCAAACATGGCATAAAACTTAGCCGTTTCAATATTGGTAATATTGATTTGAGTTGAAATATGAACCTCCACACCAATACTTCGAGCTACCATAATTACAGCTTGATCCATCGCAATTACGGCGGTGATTTCCGATTCTTTTGCTTTTTGAAGTAGTGTTTTTATAATTGTTAAATCGTGATCATATATTATAGTATTCAAAGTAAGATAGGTTCTAACGCCTTTCTCTTTGCATCTTCTAGAAATTTCAGGTAAATCTTTCATTTCAAAATTGATGCTAGCGCGTGCTCTCATATTGAGTTGCTCCACTCCAAAATAAATGGAATCACATCCATTATCTAGGGCTGCTTGCATCGATTCAAAGTTTCCTGCTGGAGCCATTAATTCTATTTTTCCGTCTTTCGTCATTTTTCAAAAAAATTAATTAGGGGGCAAAAGTACAAAAATTGAAGGTTTTTTATCAACTTTGCACTTTAAAACAATTAATTAAGCATATTTATGAGAATAGCAGTTGTGGGCGCTACCGGTTTAGTGGGAAATGTGATGTTACAAATTTTAGCTGAAAGAAACTTTCCGGTTACTGAATTAATTCCAGTTGCTTCAGAAAAGTCTATTGGTAAAAAAGTTGCTTTTAAAGGAGTTGATTATACGATTGTTGGTATGCAACAAGCCATCACCTTAAAACCACAAATCGCTATATTTTCTGCGGGGGGACAAACTTCTTTAGAATGGGCTCCAAAATTTGCTGAAGCAGGAATTACTGTAATTGATAATTCATCGGCTTGGAGAATGGATCCCACTAAAAAATTAGTAGTTCCGGAAATTAATGCATCAACATTAACAAAAGATGATAAAATAATCGCCAATCCAAATTGTTCTACTATTCAATTAGTGATGGTTTTAGCTCCGCTTCATCAAAAATATACCATCAAAAGAGTCGTGGTTTCAACCTATCAATCGGTAACTGGAACTGGGGTGAAAGCAGTCACTCAACTAGAGAATGAATACAATGGCATTAAAGGGGAAATGGCCTACAAATATCAAATTCATAGAAATGCGATTCCTCAATGTGATGTTTTTGAAGACAATGGCTATACTAAAGAAGAAATGAAATTAGTTAAAGAGCCATTAAAAATTATGGGTGATGCTTCAATAAAATTAACAGCAACTGCAGTTAGAATTCCAGTGGTTGGAGGTCATAGCGAAAGTGTCAATATTCAGTTTAATAATGATTTTGATGAAAATGAAATTCGAATGATATTAGCTCAAACACCCGGAATTAAAGTACAAGACAATATTGATACGTTTACCTACCCAATGCCGATGTATGCAGAAGGTAAAGATGATGTTTTTGTGGGAAGAATCAGAAGGGATTTCTCGCAAGAAAATACTGTTAATATGTGGATTGTTTCTGATAACTTACGAAAAGGGGCTGCCACCAATGCAGTTCAAATTGCTGAATATCTTTTAAAAAACAAGTTGGTTTAATAAAAAACCCGCAAAAAAGCGGGTTTTTTATTCGGGGGAAAAGTAAAATTACTTGGTAACTTTTAACACCTCTGAAAAAAACTGTTCAAACTGATGTTTTGGCAATGCTCCTTGAGCCATTTGTGGTTCACCGTCTTTAGGTATAAACAAAATTGAAGGAATACTTCTAATTCCGAAAGCTCCTGCTAATTCCTGCTCAGCTTCAGTATCAACTTTATAAATATTCACTTTCCCTTGATATTCTTTTCCTAAATCTTCTAAAATTGGAGCTACCATTTTACATGGTCCACACCAATCTGCATAAAAATCTATAATACAAGGTAAATCGCCTTCAAATTTCCATTCTTTGTTTACCTCATAATTAAACACTTTTTGTAAAAATGTTTCTTTGGTCAATAATTCTGTCATTTTTTTTAAATTTTAAATCTATTATTTTGATTTGTTTATTTGCAATCATTATACCGTTTTAACGGCGCAACAAAGTGACGCAAAATATATTAAGTTTTTTGTAACAGTTATTACATAATGTATTTTTATTATATTAGTAATCAATTAACTATGTTTAACTTAAATTTTTTATTATGAAAAAAAATGTATTTATGGTTTTACGAATCCTATTGGGATTAGTATTTCTAATTTTTGGAGCTAACAAATTTTACTCGTTTTTACCAATGCCTGAGATGATTGATGGTCCAGGAAAAGATTTTATGATGGCGCTAGGCGCAACGGGTTACATGTTTTATTTAATAGGTGCTGTTGAGGTTATAGGCGGACTTAGATTAGTTTTGAACAAATGTGTTCCAGCTGCATTGTTATTGCTCGCTCCGATAGTTGTTAATATATTTTTATTCCATATTTGTTTAGATCCTGCGGGTATGATGATGGGGGCTGTTGTAACATTAATTTATGCTGCTTTAGTTTATGATAATTGGGTTTCAATAAAACCTTGTCTTAAATAATTAGGGTATCACTTTTTAGATTTATACTAAAGGCACAAATGATTGTGCCTTTTTTTATTACTTTTGATAACCTAATCAAACAATGAAACAATGAAAAATTTAATGATACTACTCGTAGTTGGAATATTATTCACTGCCTGTAAAAAAGAAGAACCCCTTATGACTGTAAATTATCCAGAAACCAAAAAGGTTGATACTGTTGATGTTTACTTTGAAACTCAAGTTAGAGATCCTTATCGATGGTTAGAAGATGATCGATCAGAAGAAACTGGCGCTTGGGTGAAAGCGCAAAATGAAGTTACTTTTAAATATTTAAATGCTATTCCTTTTAAAAATGAACTAAAAAATAGATTAGAACAAATCTGGAATTTTGAAAAAGTTGGTTCTCCTTTCAAGGAAGGTAATTATACTTATTTTTATAAAAATGACGGGTTGCAAAATCAATATGTTTTATATCGTCAAAAAGATGGAGAAAAAAATGAAATTTTCTTAGATCCCAATACTTTTTCAGAGGATGGAACTATTTCATTAGGAGAAATGGATTTTTCTAATGATGGAAGTTTAGTTGCTTATTCGATATCCGAAGGTGGAAGCGATTGGCGAAAAATTATCGTCTTAAATACTGAAACTAAAGCAATTGTTGGAGATACTATTAACGATGTTAAGTTTACAAGCATCTCCTGGAAAGGAAATGATGGATTCTTTTATTCTAGTTATGATAAGCCTAAAGGAAGTGAATTATCGGCTAAAACAGATCAACATAAATTATATTTCCATAAGTTAGGAACTCCACAAAAAGAAGATAAAGTCATATTTGGTGCTATTGAGTCTCAAAAAAGACGTTATGTGGGTGGAAGAGTTACGGATGATAATCAGTTTTTATTCATTTCAGCCGCTATTTCTACTTCTGGAAACGAATTGTATATGTTAGATTTACAAAATCCAAAAAGTAAAATAATACAAATTACATCAGGATTTGATAATGACCATAGTGTTTTGGAAAATGATGGCGATAAACTTTATATCGTTACCAATTTAAATGCACCCAATAAACGAATTGTAACTGTTGATGCAAAAAATCCTACACCAGAAAATTGGATCGATTTTATTCCTGAAACGGCCAATGTATTATCTCCATCAAAAGGATCAGGCTTCATTTTTGCCAACTATATGGTTGATGCGGTTTCACAAGTAAAACAATATGATTATTCAGGAAAACTAGTGAGAGAAATATCTTTACCAGGTATTGGAAGCGCAAGCGGATTTAGTGGTAAAAAAGCTGATGAAGTAATTTATTTCAGCTTTACAAATTATATCGTCCCAAGTACAAGTTATAAATTGAATCCAAAAGAAGGAACTTCAAATATTTATATTAAACCAGCAATTGATTTCAATCCGGATGATTATGAATCAAAACAAGTATTTTATACTTCTAAAGACGGTACCAAAGTTCCGATGATTATCACTCATAAAAAAGGTTTAAAATTAGATGGTAAAAATCCAACATTGCTGTATGGTTATGGCGGATTCAATATTAGTTTAACACCTTCATTTAGCATTGCTAATGCTGTTTGGCTAGAAAATGGAGGAATTTACGCCGTTCCAAATTTACGTGGTGGTGGAGAATATGGAAAAGTTTGGCATGATGCCGGAACTCAGCTAAAAAAACAAAATGTATTTGATGATTTTATAGCAGCAGCAGAGTATCTAATTGCCGAAAAATATACTTCTTCAGATTTCTTAGCATTACGCGGAGGTTCTAACGGAGGATTATTAGTTGGAGCGGTTATGACACAACGTCCGGAATTAGCAAAAGTAGCTTTACCGGCAGTCGGTGTTTTAGATATGTTACGTTACCACACTTTTACTGCAGGTGCTGGATGGTCTTATGATTATGGAACTTCAGATCAAAGCAAAGAAATGTTTGAATATTTAAAAGGATACTCACCGCTTCATAATGTATTAGAAGGGATTGAATATCCTGCAACATTAATAACAACCGCGGATCATGATGACCGTGTAGTTCCTGCACATTCATTTAAATTTGCAGCAGAATTACAATCAAAACAAACAGGTAAAAATCCTGTTTTAATCAGAATTGAAACCAATGCAGGTCACGGAGCTGGAACTCCTGTATCTAAAACCATCGAACAAGCTGCAGATATGTTTGCTTTTACACTTTATAATATGGGTATCAAAAAATTATCACTTAAAAAATAAAGATGCTCTTTTAAGACAAAAAGCCACATATAGTGTGGCTTTTTTTGATATTATATTCGCTATTCGAATTTCAAAGGTCCAAAATAACCCATTTGACG
>JAUYUF010000218.1 GCA_030694835.1 Flavobacteriaceae bacterium
TAAAAAAAGAAAAAGCTTTTTTTTATATATTTTAATTTTAAATTTTGGTTAAATTGTTATTAAAATAAAATAGATAAAATATTATTTCATTATAAAAAGAATTTATTTTTCTTAAAAATTTTATCGAATTAAACTCTTTAAAATATGAAAATAAACTCATTTTAAATATCAATTATAACGATTTAGAAAACGATGATTTAGAAGCTATTAAAATCCCTCCAATGATTCTCCAACCAATCATTGAAAACTGTTTGAAACACGGTTTAGATGTAAATCATCTAAATCCTACAATTAATTTAGATTTGATTATTGAAAATGATGAATTTTTAATTTGCACAATAACTGATAATGGCAAAGGTGTAACTACAACCGAAAGCAAATCCAAGGATGGAGGTGTTTCACTTCACAATATTGATGAACGATTAATGTTAATGAATGATAAAATTAGTTCAGAATCTTTTATAACTATATCTAATTTATCCAATGATTTACCTAATTTAGCTGGAACAAAAGTAGAATTAAGAATTCCACTGATTTATTTATAAAAAACTACTATGGTTCAAGCTATTATAATAGAAGATGAAATTCACGCGTTTAATCATCTAAATAATATTATAATCAACAATTATTCTGACCAAATCAAAATTATTGGTACTGCTGATAGTGTTAAAAGCGGTATTGAATTGATTGAAACTAATAAACCTGAATTAGTATTTTTAGATATCCAAATTAATGGTGGAACAGGTTTTGATATCTTAGATTATTTCAACAAAGAAACTAATTTTGAAATCATATTTACCACCGGATTAATAGATTATAAAGAAAAATCAATGGATTATTTTGCCTTCTATTATCTAAATAAACCAATTCAAGAAAATCAGTTTATTGATGTTATTAACAAATATTTTAGCAGAAAAAGTCGTTTTAATTTAGAAAATTACTTGGCTTTTAAACATCAAGTCGAAAATAACAATACAACAATTGCTATACCAATAGGTGCTGGAGATTTTAAAATCCTAAAATTAGAAGACATCACTTATTGCGAGGCTGATGGTTCTTATACTACTTTTCATACTATAGATTTTAAATCATTTTTAACTTCTCACAACTTAGCAAAATTTGAGAATTTATTTACTCAATCTACTTTTAGCAGAGTTCATCGATCAACATTATTAAATTTAAAGCATGTAAAAGATTATTCTTCTTCTGATGGAAAAGTAATTTTAACTAATGGACAGACAATTCATGTTTCAACCAGAAATAAATCTGGTTTTATGAAAATGTTGAAAATGATGAATTATTCTTTAGATTAATTTTGCTGCTTTTTCTGATTAAACCAAACTCCTACAAAAGCTAATAAACCAAGTAATCCAAATGAAGTTAAAGTAAATACACTTCCTTTTTTAATTACAGTTGGTTCAAATTTAAATTCAATTTGATGATTTCCAGCATCAACTTTCATTCCTCTTAAAATATAATCTACTCTAATATGTGGTGTTAATTTTCCATCTATATAGGCATTCCAACCATTTTGGTAATACATTTCAGAAAATACAACTTGCTGTTCAGTAGAACTATTATAAGAGTATTTTAAATAATTTGGTTGATATTCAGTTAATTGAATAGTTGCTAATGAATCTCTTTTAGCAATTTTCAATTCAATATTTTTTAAATCATCCTGACGAATAACTGCTTTAGTTTTAGTATTCATTTCATTTAAAGCCATAATTTCTTGATTTGCATTTTGAACCACAATCAACGAATCTACAAACCAAGCATTGCCATTTATTTCAGGATTTACCATTACTTGCATTTGGCCAGCATCATCAGGAAAAATAATATATTTCGTATTTAACATGTTCAATACTTCCTCGTTATTTTTAGCGATATGAAAATCATACAATTCTTGATATCTACCTGGTTTTGCTGCGTGATAACCACCAATTGATTTGTGAAAATAAGAAGTGCTTCCATCTGCCATCGGATTAACAGAAAAATTAGCAACTCTATAATGTGATTTATCTTTCATAATTTCCTCATCAATTTGTGAAGGCTGAAAAGGCTTTTCTACACGTTTTGCTGACACAAAACTATCTTTATTTACGTAGTTTTTATCTACAGAAATCAAATCAACCAAAACTAAAATTATGAAAATGCCGATAACTATATCTTTCTTGATTTTGTCTTTCAAATAAAACCATAAAGTAGCAGCAGATAAACTGACAAATACAAAAGTTCTAAAACTATCAGCAGTTAACATTGCTTTACGATCTAAAATCAACACATCTGATATTCCTTTTAACATACTGTCAAAATAATCATCATTTAAGC
>JAUYUF010000222.1 GCA_030694835.1 Flavobacteriaceae bacterium
CTCGTTGATCTGGAACCGGACTTTATCAGAAACGTTTATTGCAGTCTTCCCAAGTTTGCCCATACACTTCATTATATGCAGGATGGTTTATAGTTGTTATTACTGTCGTTACTGTCGTTACTGTTTATACTGTTTATACTGTTTTTACTGTTTTTACATTACAAAACTTATATACTAAACCCACAATTAATTACCTCGGCGATATCATGACAGACACCGGGGCGGTAATCCGTGCAATCAAGATGGGTTTTGAAGACAGCGTGATATGTGACACTCTGAACATTACGAAACCAACGCTTGATCTCATAAAAATAGATTACGGGAATCTCAGGGACAATTTCGATCAGGGGCGCAGTTCTAAAGATACCGCATCCCTTCTGTTAAAGGAACCGGCAGAGGTATGGTACGCCTTTCACGTTTTCGAAAATGACAACAAGACGCTTGAGCAGGAAATCCTGGACGAGAATGAGGGAAAGCCAAGGCCAAAACCGCCCCCTTTTGTAAAACAGAAGCAAAAGGCAGAGCAGGACGGGGAGAGCAAGGTCAACCAGCCGGAACCAAAAGAGACAAAGACGGGAGGGAAAGGGAATAGAAAAAAGACTCCTTCAAAAGAAAAGATAGATGAAGCCCTAACGAAGGAAGCCGAGGCAGCGACCGGTGCCGTTCTCATGGAGGATGCCGGGAGAATAGGAGAGGAGATTTCAAGGAAACGGCAGGAGATCGGGAAGTACGTGATGGAAACGATGGATCTTGCTGCACGGCAGACCGGGTATCCCGAACTCAAAACCTTCCTGGAGTTCATATACAACCATTTCATAAACAATTACGGAAAAAACGAGCAGAAGGACAGGCAGATACAGGATCTCAATGATGCAAACCAGCTTCTTATAGATGCCCTGGCAGAGAGGAACCGCAGGGCATTTATCGCACGGCAAATAGACATGCATGTATTGGAGATTATGGACAGGGGGCATCCGGTTGCGTCCGGCAACCTGCTGGAGTACGCCAGGTTTCTTGAAGAGTATTATAAACCAGTCAATACGGACTTATTAGTAAATTCAAAAGGAGATGAACAAATTTATGACGCAGCCAGATGCCAGTAAACAAGAATTACCTCCGGGAGCGGTATCAGCCCTGAACCCGCAGGCGGGCGGGCTGTACCAGCTCACCCCGGAGGATGAAGTGATTGTGAACAGTTATGCCAAGCAGAGGGGTATAACGCAGATCGAGGCCGTGCGTGCCCTTCTACAGCACAAGCGGAGTAATGTAGATGGTCAGGCGTCTCAGGCATCGGCCATGGAGAGAACTATGGGTGTCATAGAGCAGGCGCAGGCTCTTGGAGTGGCAAGCAACGACCCTAACGACGTTATCAACTCAATGGGCAAGGGATTGGTCATCAAAAATCTTGCGAAGGGGCTGAATGATGGGGACAGCAACAACAAGAAGGCATCCTCTTTTGAGGATTTGAAGGACATGATGTATCTCAAGATCATGGGAAATCTTGCGGGTGCCAACGACAATACTAATAATAACAATAACAATCAGGGATCCAGTAGCATTGTCCAGGAAATGAAGAGTGAAAACGATAAGCTCAGGCAGGATCTCAAGGACGCAGAAGCCAAACGCATGCAGGAGCAGAAGGACGCAGAAGCCAAACGCATGCAGGAACAAAAGGACGCAGAAGCCAGACGGCAGGCAGACATGGAGAAATTAGAAGCCAAAATGCGGGATATGCTTTTTGAAAAAAAGATAGAGAAACTTGAGGAGAAGGCTGCGGCAGCACAGACATCGGTAATACAGGAATTAAAGAGTCTGGGTGAAAGGGTTGATATGTACGGGCGTATCCCACAAACAGTGGCACCGGAGAGGAAGGACGCAGTATCTGAGCTTGAAGATATAGGCGGGAAGCTTGACAGAATTAAAAAAGCCCTTGCCCCCATATTCCCGCAGGTAGCCGCTCCGGCGGCACCGAGCTTATCCGTTCCGGCGTCGCTGCCCCCTTCGCTAAGGAACCCGGACGGAAGTACGGATTATCTTGCGGCGGCGGAAAGGATCGGCGCAATAGTCGTCAGGGGGATTGAGGCCGCCAATAAGAAACCGCCCGGAAATGTAGCGGCAGAAGTGGCGGCGCAGCCAGCATCGTCTCCTGCACAACAGACATATACGGAGAGGAAGATGGGACTTGACGAATATGCGGATTACCTGCTGAGTCTAAAAGTGCATAACCAGGAGCAGAAGCAGTGGCTGATCAACTACCAGGCACATCTCGAAAAGGAGCAGGCAAAGATGCGGGTGTTAGTTGGAACCTCGGCAGAACAGTCTGTCCAGCAGAGTACAGAACAACCAGCGGTTCATCCCTACCAGCCGCCCGCAGAACAGCCTGTAGAGCCGTACACACTGGACTCAATAATTGGAATTGGAGACGAGCAAACACTCGATCAGGATCAACCGGAACAAATGGATGTTGGGCGGGGGGATATTGAACAGCCATCTGACGCAGAATCTCAGCAGGATCCGTCGGGGCAGCTGGAGAATGGAGAGCAACTGGCGGAGGATGTTGAAGAGCAGTCACCGGAACAGCCCATAGAAGAGGATACGGACGTAGTTGAAAAGTTGCAGAAAGCCGAAGCTGAGCGGATAAAACGGTTGCAGGGAGTATTGTGAGATGCCCGAATCGTCGCGT
>JAUYUF010000223.1 GCA_030694835.1 Flavobacteriaceae bacterium
CAGAACATGCAGAATTGGTTACACAACAAATAGTTAACAGAATCACAGCTCAATTTGCTCGTCATTTAAAAGATGAAAATACACAGGTAAACAAAAGTATTGAGATGATGCAAAAAGTGTTTAATTTACAAGAAGAAACAATCAATGCAGAAAGTAATTAGAATAGGAACTCGTTCAAGTGAACTCGCCTTATGGCAAGCAAATTTAGTAGCAAAACAATTAAAAGATAAAGGATATAGTTCAGAAATAGTTGAAATCAATTCAAAAGGGGATATTGTATTAGATAAGCCTCTTTATCGTTTAGGTGTAGTTGGTGTTTTTACCAGAAACCTTGATATTGCCATGTTGAATGGAGAAATTGATATTGCTGTACATTCTTTAAAAGATGTTCCAACCGATTTGCCTGACGGAATTGTTCAAGCCGCAGTTTTAGAACGCGCCAATTTTAACGATATATTGGTTTTTAAAAATGATACTAATTTTTTAAATCAAGAAAATGCAATCATTGCAACTGGAAGTTTACGCAGAAAAGCCCAGTGGCTTAATAAATACCCAAATCATACGGTGGTAGATTTAAGAGGAAACGTCAATACACGACTTCAAAAACTTAAAGATAACTTATGGAATGGAGCAATTTTTGCCGCCGCAGGATTAGAGCGTATCAATCTTTTGCCTAAAAATCATATCGTTTTAGATTGGATGTTACCCGCTCCAGCACAAGGTGCAATTATGATTACGGCACTTGAAAAAGATGATGAGATTCTTAAAATCTGTTCCCAATTAAATCATCAAAACACAGCCATTGCTGTAGATATGGAGCGTGAATTTTTAAATATGATGGAGGGTGGTTGTACAGCTCCAATAGCTGCATTAGCAACAATTGAAGATGATTGTGTCATTTTTAGAGGTGCATTATTTAGTTTGGATGGAAGTCATAAATTAGAATTTTTAGAAAGAATTCCGATGGATGAAATTAAAGATGCTGGAAAAATTTGTGCAGAAAAAATGCTGGAAAATGGCGGAGCCGAGATGATGGCTGCCATTAAACTAGAAATGAATAGTTAAACTATTCAATATTGATGAAATCAGAAATTCAAATATTGTCAACTAAAAAATTAACAGAATTGCAACGCAATTTGTTGAAATATCCTTTGACATTAATTGATGAAGATTTTGTAAAAATTGAAAATATTGAAATCTCAAAAGAAACCTTTAGTTGTTGTCCATCAACCGTAATTTTCACCAGTCAAAATGCGGTAAAAAGTTTGTTAAAAAACTTTGAAAGAAGTGAATTATGCTTCGAAAAAATATATTGTGTAGGAGAAAAAACAAAACAATATTTAGAAAAGAATAATTTTAAAGTAGCAAATTTTGAGTTATATAGTAAAAATTTAGCTGATTATATTATTAATCAGAAAGATATAAAGGAAGTTACTTTTTTTTGTGGAAATAGCCGTTTAGATGAACTTCCTAATAAATTAAATGCCCATCATATTAAAGTAAATGAAGTGGTCGTTTATAAAACTATTCTCAATCAAATTCAAGTTAACGATAGCATTGATGGAATTTTATTTTTTAGTCCATCTGGTGTTCAAAGTTATTTATTAGCCAAAAATTCAGTTAAACCTAAGGCATTTTGTATCGGTACCACTACAGCACTATCCGCTTCAAACTATTTTGAAGAAATTGTGGTGGTTGATAATCCAACTATAGAAGATGTTATTCATAAAGTAAATCAATATTATGTTTAGAACTAGAAGATTAAGAAAAAACGAAAGTATTCGCCGATTAGTAAGAGAAAATAAATTGTCTGTTGATGATTTAATTTATCCATTATTTATTGAAGAAGGAGAAAATATTGAGAAAGAAATATCATCAATGCCTGGAATCAAACGTTTTTCATTAGATAGAATCAAATCTGAATTAGATGAAGTTGCTGCATTAAAAATTCCAGCGGTATTATTGTTTGGGATTCCAGTAGAAAAAGATGATTCAGGTTCTGAAACTTGGAATGATAATGGCGTTATTCAACAAGCTATCAAATATATCAAGAAAAATTATCCAAGTTTATATGTTATTACTGACGTATGTTTTTGCGAATATACTTCTCACGGACATTGTGGAATTATCCACAATAATGATGTAGATAATGACGCTACTTTACCTAATATTGCCAAACAGGTTATTTCACATGTAAAAGCCGGAGCAGATATGGTGGCGCCATCAGGAATGATGGACGGAACTATCCAAACTATTCGTGAAGCTTTAGATGAAGCAGGCTTTTATCAAATTCCGATTATGTCTTATGCTGTGAAATTTTCATCTGCATATTACGGTCCATTTAGAGATGCAGCAGATTCTGCTCCAACTTTTGGTGATCGCAAAACCTATCAAATGGATCCTGCAAATAGAAGAGAAGCCATGCTTGAAGCAGGTTATGATGATTTGGAAGGTGCCGATATTTTAATGGTAAAACCAGCTTTGGCGTATTTGGATATCATTAGAGATGTTAGAAATGAATTCGATAAACCCGTTGCTTGTTATAATGTAAGTGGTGAATATGCGATGATTAAAGCAGCTGCAGAAAAAGGTTGGATTGATGGTGAAAAAGTGATGATGGAAACGCTTCTTTCAATGAAACGTGCTGGTGCAGATATCATTATCACCTATTTTGCCAAAGAAGTAGCTAAAGTTTTAAAAAACAGTTAATAAGATTTTAATGGAAAAGAGTTTTAAAAAATCAGAAAAATTATACCAAGAAGGTTTGGTGCATTTGGTGGGAGCGGTAAATTCTCCAGTAAGAGCATTTAAATCGGTAGGAGGAAATCCCTTGTTTATCAAAAAAGCCAAAGGAAGCACCATTATTGATGCCGATGGAAATCGTTATGTTGATTATGTACTTTCTTACGGCCCTATGATTTTAGGTCATCGACATAAAAAAGTGCAAAAAGCGATTATGAAGGCGTTGAAAAATGGCTATTCATTCGGAGCATCATCAGAAGATGAAATAAAATTGGCTAAAATTATTTGCGATGCATTTCCATCGACTGATAAAGTAAGATTTGTGAATTCTGGAACAGAAGCAGTTTTTAGTGCTATTCGATTAGCAAGAGCTTTTGCAGGAAAAGATAAAATAATCAAGTTTTCAGGTTGTTACCATGGTCATTCAGATGCGCTTTTGGTGGCTGCTGGTTCTGGATTAGCAACCTTAAGTATTCCCGGAAGCAAAGGTGTTCCTGAAGATGCTGTTAAAAATACCTTGATTGCAGAGTATAATAATATTGAGAGTGTTAAGCAATTAATTGCTCAACATAAAGATATTGCAGCTGTAATTATTGAGCCAGTTTGCGGAAATATGGGAGTTGTATTACCAAAAGATGATTTCTTAAAAGAGATGAAAGTCTTATTAGAAGCCAATAATATATTATTGATTGCTGATGAGGTTATGACTGGTTTCCGTTCCAAGTTTGGTGGTGCTATCGACTTTTTCGATGTGCAACCAGATATCGTTTGTTTAGGAAAAGTGATTGGCGGAGGTTTCCCAGTTGGAGCTTATGCTGCTAGAAATGAAATAATGGAAATGGTTTCACCTTTAGGTCCAGTATATCAGGCAGGAACTTTATCTGGAAATCCAATTGCTATGGCTTCAGGAATTGCCACTTTAAAAGAATTAAAAAAGCAAAATCCCTACAAACAGTTTGAATTAAATGCTCAGCGTTTAGAACAAATAATTTTAGAGTCAGCTAAAGAAAATAATATTGATGTAGTTGTAAATCGATTTGGTTCTATGATTAATCCATTCTTTACTAAAGTAGAAGTGACTGATTTTAAATCAGCTCAAACAAGTGATACAGAAGCTTTCGGAGTTTTCTTTTGGGAGTTAATTCAAAACGGATTGTTTATTCCGCCTTCACAATTTGAATCATGGTTTTTGTCATCAGCTTTAAGTGAGGAAGATTTTGAAAAAACCACCAAAGCAATTAATGCAGCGATGAAGAAAGTTGCGGAATCAAGAAAATAGTATCAAGTATCAGGTACAAAGTATCTGGTATTGGGTAAAATTAAATTAAGATTTTAATATGCATAATTTTAAGGAATTAAATAGTTGGAAAGAAGCAAAAGATTTAAGTGTCTTAATTATTAAGTTAACTTCGACCTTTCCTATTTCTGAAATATATGGAATTTCAGCTCAAATTAATAGAGCCACAATTTCAATTCCTTCAAATATTGCAGAGGGAGCTGGCAGAAATAGTGATAAAGATTTTGCAAGATTTATAGGAATCGCAATAGGTTCTACATTTGAGTTAGAAACGCAACTCATTATTGCAAATGAACTCTCCTATATGGATAATAAAAAATTTGATGAATTAATATTGAAGTTAAATAGTATTCAAAAAATGCTTGTTAATTTCCAAAAACATTTGAATAAATAATTGTATCACATATCTAGTATTTAGTATCAAGACAGATGAATGTTATGAATACCAGATACCAGATACCAGATACCAGATACCATAAAGAAATGATAAAAAACGATTTATTTTTAAGAGCCTTAAAGGGAGAAACGGTGGAGCGTCCACCAGTGTGGATGATGCGTCAAGCAGGAAGGTATTTACCAGAATTTATTGCATTACGTGATCAGTATGATTTTTTTACACGTTGTCAAACGCCTGAATTAGCATCAGAAATTACGGTTCAACCGATTAGAAGATACGGTATGGATGCCGCTATTTTATTTTCTGATATTTTGGTAGTTCCACAAGCAATGGATATAGAAGTGATTATGAAAGAGAATGTTGGTCCATTTATTCCGAAACCAATCCGTTCTCAAAAAGATGTAGATGCCATTCAAATTCCAGATGTAAATGTAGCATTAGGATATGTAATGGAAGCTATCAAAATAACGAAAGAGATGTTGAATAATGACATACCTTTAATAGGATTTGCAGGTTCTCCATGGACAATCTTATGTTATGTTGTGCAAGGACAGGGATCTAAAAATTATGATATTGCAAAAGCATTCTGTTATGAACATCCAGCAGCAGCACATGCTTTATTGCAAAAAATTACAGATACTACCATTGCGTATTTAAAAGCTAAAGTTGTGGCAGGAGTAGATGCAGTTCAAGTTTTTGATAGCTGGGGAGGAATGTTATCACCAGTAGATTATCAAGAGTTTTCTTGGAGATATATGAATCAAATTATTGAAGCCTTAAAAGATGATGCTCCAGTAATTGCTTTTGGTAAAGGATGTTGGTTTGCATTGGAAGAAATGTCTAAATCTAATGCATCTGCCTTAGGTGTTGATTGGACTATAACTCCTAAAATGGCTCGTCAGTTAACCGGGGGGAATATTACTTTACAAGGTAATTTTGATCCATCTCGTTTATTGTCTCCTCCAGCAGTTATCAAAAAAATGGTAACAGAAATGATTGATGAATTTGGTAAAGATAAGTATGTTGCTAATTTAGGTCACGGAATTTTACCAAATATTCCTTTAGAAAATGCCAAAGCATTTGTAGATGCCGTTAAGGAATACAAAGTTCCAAGTAAAAGATAATAAATGTAATAAAGAAAGTATATCGAGTAAAAAGTATCAAGACATATAAATGTTAGTAATACGAACTACTTGATACCAGATACTTGATACCAATAATCTTTAAACTTTTAAAATGAATACGAAACTAATTCAAAAATATAATATTCCAGGACCTCGTTACACGAGTTATCCAACGGTTCCTTTTTGGGATGCAGAAGGAATAGCCATGGAAGATTGGAAGAAAACGGTGGTAAAATCGTTTAATGAAAGTAATGATAATGAAGGAATTAGTCTTTATATTCATTTGCCATATTGTGAGAGTTTGTGTACGTTTTGTGCTTGTCACAAACGCATTACTAAACAACATTCGGTTGAAGATCCTTACATTGAAACCTTGTTAAAAGAATGGGATTTGTATTGTGATTTATTCGATCAAAAACCAAAAATTAGAGAAATCCATTTAGGAGGAGGAACACCAACATTTTTTTCTGCTGAAAATTTGGAACGATTGATCAATGGATTGTTTAAACGCGCTGAGAAATTTGAAATCTTTGATTTTAGTTTTGAAGGTCATCCAAATCAAACTTCTGAAAAGCAATTGCAAACGATGTATGATTTAGGATTTAGACGTAATAGTTTTGGAATTCAAGATTATGACACTAAAGTTCAAATAGCCATCCATAGAATACAATCTTTTGAGCAAGTAAAATCAGTTCATGATTTATCTAGAAAAATAGGTTATGAGTCAATTGGTCATGATTTAATTTTCGGATTACCTTTCCAAACGGAAGATAGTATTAGAACTACCATTAAAAATACGGTTGCTTTACGTCCAGATAGAATTGCTTATTATAGCTACGCTCATGTGCCATGGATTAAAGGTGTTGGTCAGCGTGGTTTTGAAGATCAAGATTTACCAAAAGATGAAGAAAAGCGTCATTTATATGAATTAGGAAAACAATTATTTTTTGATGCTGGATATGTAGAAGTAGGAATGGATCATTTTGCTTTACCTACAGATTCTTTGTGTAAGGCGATGAATAAAAAGACGTTACATCGTAATTTCATGGGTTATACAGCTGGTAAAACTCAATTGATGATTGGTTTAGGTGTTTCATCAATAAGTGATTCTTGGTATAGTTTTGCTCAGAATGAAAAGAAAGAAGAAGATTATATTGAGCGTGTTAATAAAGGTGAATTACCAATTTTTAGAGGGCATTTATTAACTCCAAAAGATTTAATAGTACGTAAACACATTCTCAATATTATGTGTCATTTAGAAACGAGTTGGGAAGATATATCAATGCAGTTAGAGGAAATGCCACAAATTATTGAACGATTAGAAGAGTTGATTCAAGATCAAGTGTTAAGAGTAGAAAGGAACACCTTAAAGGTTTCAGATGAAGGAAGAATGTTTATCAGAAATATTTGTATGGCTTTTGACTTAAGGTTAATTGAGAATCAACCTGAAATAAGAATTTTTTCAATGACTATTTAAATTTTATTTTTTAATTATATGCAATAAAGGCGCTTCAATAGAAGCGCCTTTATTATTTTGAATAATACAAAGTTTAATTTAGAAATTATATCTACGCGTGATAGTAAATCCTAACATAAATTGTTTTCCGAGATTATCAAAACTCAATTCTTGTTTTTGGTTAAACTGACTACGTTGATTTAAGATCCCTTTATAATTTGTAAAAAATAATTGGAAAGCGTGAGCACTAGTTGCAAACTCCATTCCTAAACTCAATCCTGGATTTGGCGTCGATTGTTCAAACTCCGTTATTGGATGCGTATAATCAAATAAAATAGCTGTTTGAGGGCTTATTTTATATCTACCACCAAAAGCAATCGCTATCATATCATTTTCTTGACCAGGTTCTACTAGATTGTAGTGTGCTATACTTGGAGCAATTTGCAACGATAGGTTACTGTTGATTCTTCTAGAAATAATCAATTGATTGAAGTAAGAATAACGATCTTGTATGTTTCTAAATTTATCTTTTGTTCTAGCATCAATACCCATATTACCAAAATAAGTTACATTAACTGGTATGGAATTAGAGCGCGTTTGTTTTAATAAAGCAACTTTCGCGTTGAAATCTTGCATTCTGCCATCTTTGGTAGAACCAGCTCCAAGGGTGATATTATCCGTAAAACTATATGCTAATCCGATACGGATGTTAGCAGGAGCCCATAA
>JAUYUF010000228.1 GCA_030694835.1 Flavobacteriaceae bacterium
TTAATTGGTAGCTTTTTGTCACACTGAGCATGTTGAAGTGCTTCTTTTTAACGGTCTTCAACAAGCTCAGATTGACATTTAGATACTTATTTTAATAATTTAACACAATTAACTTAATTTATGAAAATCCATCTTCATAAATTTCCAAGATCTTATTGATATTTTTCTATTTTATTTTACCAAAAATGGAATATTGGCAGTTGCTGAATGTTGAATTCCATCGGATGCATAAACAAATAAACGATAAGCGCCTTTTTGAGAAGGAACGTTAAATGTTACCGTTCCATCTTGTCCGTTAAATACAATTCCTTCTACGGTTTTTGGACGCTCTTCATGATCACCACCTTCTGATTTTTGAACAACTTCTGGTAAAATTTCCCATCGATAAACAATTTTATCATTTTCAAAATCGAATATTTTTACCACAGCATCGGCTTTATTATCTGCTTGTAACATTATATTTTCATAAGCAGTTTTTTGATTTAAAACAAAAGATTCAATTCTGGGAGTTCTGTTTTTTGGCCATTTTTGATTCCAAATATAATGCATCACATCAACCGATTCTGTCTCATCACCATTTTCTAAAAAGATTCCATACCAAGTGGGAGTGCGCTCTTGTTTATGTCCCCACAAGAAAACATAAGAGCCAACACATTGTTTTTTATCAACTTCAATTCCTTGTTGATAGCGGGTTAAATAATGATCTGCTTTAACGGTGCTGTTTTGTTCAATCGGAGCTCCCCAACTGGTTTTTGGAACTTCCCAATGACCGGTTGCGCCCCATTCTGTAACCATATAAGGACCGTTCCAGCCAAACTCTTTAATCAGTTTAGGCAGGTTGGGTAAATCGCCATACATCTGAATGGAAAGGATATCTAAATCTGAACATTTTTCTTTGATAAAATTGATTTCCTTTTTAGAAATGCCTGCCAAACTGGTAGTTGTTGGGTGATTGGGATCAATTTCATGAATCATTTTTGAGATATCATTGACAGCATCCCAAACTTTTGGATTGGTATATTGCAAATTCAATTCGTTTCCGATACCCCAAATTAACAGCGCAGGATGGTCTTTGAGTTCCATCACTTGACGTTTAATATCCACTAATTGATTTTGAATCGCAGTGGCATCATCGTAATTAAATCCGTGACGTTCGCGTGCTACTTCAATGCCCATCATCACCTTTAATCCGTATTTATGAGCTTCATCCAACACTTCTTTAGCGTTTTGCTTTCCATTTTCTGTTCTCCATGTTCTGAATGAATTTCCACCATGTTCTGCCAGTGCTTTAATATTTCCAAACTCTAATCCAGCTCCATGGATATAAAACGGTTTGCCATCGACTTGTAATTCGAATTGTTCTCCATTTTTTACAATCGTTACTTTAGCAGGATTTGCTTGTTGTGTAGTACCATTTTGATGTTGCATTTTTTTACAACTCATCAGTGTTCCGAAAATTAATAGAATAATAAGTACATTTTTCATATGTAGATTTTTTTTGTTTTTTATTTGACATATGGAATACGCCAGTTTAATTAAAATTTCTTCATTAATGATTGTGTTTACTATACATGGCTATTTCATCGTCATGATTTTTTAATAAGAAGATCTTCTAATTCTTCTAAGGTTTTTCCTTTGGTTTCTGTTACATATTTCATCACAAATAATAAAGATAAAATGGCTAAAATGGTGTAGATGGCAAAGGTTAATGTGGGTCCTAAGTTGGATAATTCCCAAGGGAATAGTTGAGTAACCGAATAACTGATCAGTGAGTTGAAAAATCCGACGATAGAAATGGCAATTCCTTTAACATTGTTGGGAAAAATTTCTGAAAGCATTGTCCACATCACCGGACCTAATGAAATGGCAAATGCAGCCACATACAATAAGATGGCAAAAAGAACCTGAATTGCGTTGATATTGATAAAATTTTTAGCGTAAGATGTTTTAAAAACTTTGGTTTGTTCGG
>JAUYUF010000230.1 GCA_030694835.1 Flavobacteriaceae bacterium
TAGAAATGTGGACGTTTTTTGTAGAGCTGATTGATATTGCAAAACCTTTAGACAATACACAAGAACCAAAAGTTATTGCCTCTATTGGAAAAGTTCCTAAAAAAGCTCCAGTCAAAACATTTAAATCTGAATCTAAAAAAATGGAAGATGACTTTGGTTTTATAAGTAATGGAGATGATGATGAGTTTAATGAAGATGAAGATGATGATTATGCTGATGATTATAATTCTGACGAATACTATGATGATGATTTTTAAAGATTTATTGTAACAAAATTCACAAACAATCGTTTACAAATAAAGTTAGTTTCTTGGAAAATATTTTACAACTCAATAATATCACCAAAAAATATGGAAGTTTAGTGGCAGTTAATAATCTGTCATTCAACATTCAAAAAGGTCATGTTTATGGTATTTTAGGGCCAAACGGAAGTGGAAAATCTACCACTTTAGGAATTCTACTTAACGTTGTTAACAGAACTTCTGGTAATTTTTCATGGTTTGATGGAAATTTAACTACTCATGAAGCTCTAAGAAAAGTAGGCGCAATAATTGAGCGACCCAATTTTTATCCATATATGACAGCAGTTCAGAATCTGAAATTGGTCTGCAAAATAAAAAATATTTCTACTTCAACTATTGATGAAAAACTTAAATTAGTTAATCTTTACGAACGCAGAAATAGCAAATTTTCAACTTTTTCTTTAGGGATGAAACAGCGTTTAGCCATTGCTTCTGCTTTGTTAAACAATCCAGAAGTATTGATTTTAGACGAGCCCACCAATGGTTTAGATCCGCAAGGAATACATGAAATTCGACACCTTATTCAACAAATTGGTAAAACAGAAACCACCGTTTTATTGGCATCTCACTTATTAGATGAAGTTGAAAAAGTATGTTCTCATGTTATTGTTTTACAAAATGGCGTTAAACTATACGATGGAAAAGTTGATGAAATTTTCTTTTCACACGGTTATTTTGAAGTAAAAGCCAATACTGATTTAGAAAAAATGGAATCAGTATTAAGTGTTTTAGATGGTGTTTCAAAAGTAAGTTTTGAAAATGAAAACTACTTCATCTATTTAAATAAAGAAATTTCGGGAGAATCTTTGAATCTATTTTTATTTCAACATCAAATTGTAGTTTCCCATCTTGTAATGAGGAAACCAAGTTTAGAAGAGCAGTTTTTGAAAATAACTAACAACCATTAATATGTTTCGATTAATATCCATAGAACTTTTTAAAATTCGTCATCACCGAGCAAGTTTACTATTAATTGTAGCCTATTTTTTATTGTTAACTTCTATCGCTTTGATTGCTGCGATTAAGTTTGATATTGGTCCAGTAAAATTTCATTTAGCAGAACAAGGCATTTTTAATTTTCCTTTTATATGGCATTTTAATACTTTTGTAGCAGCTATATTAAAGTTTTTCTTGCTTTTAGTTATTGTATCGATGATGTCTAATGAATACAGTTATGTTACTTTAAAACAGAATTTAATTGATGGATTAAGCAAAAAAGAATTTATACTTTCAAAATTTTATACGGTTGTACTTTTTGCTTTAGTTTCAACAATATTCGTGTTTTTTGTTTCCTTAATCTTAGGATTAGTTTATTCTGATTTTAATGAAATGTCTATTATTTTTTCTGATTTAGAATACCTATTAGCATTTTTTATCAAATTAGTTGGATTTTTTAGTTTCGGATTATTTTTAGGAATTCTTATCAAACGCTCTGCTTTTGCTGTAGGATTTATGATTATTTGGTCTGTTGGAGAAAATATATTAACAGGATTACTTCGATGGAAATTCAAAGTAGATTACGAATCTATTATGCAGTTCTTCCCTCTGAACGCCATGAGCAACCTCATCAAAGAACCATTTACAAAACTAAATGCGGTAAAAACAGTAGCTAAACAAGTTGGAGAAGATTTAACTAAAGATTTTTCAGTTCACTTATTTGATATTTTTATTGTGTTAATCTGGACTTTCATTTTTATATATCTTTCTTATTGGATTCTGAAGAAAAGAGATTTGTAACTTTATTTATAATCAATAAAAAATATTCTAAATATTAATAGTATTTCACTATTTTTCATCGATTT
Organism: Flavobacteriaceae bacterium; assembly: GCA_030694835.1. Taxonomy (GTDB): domain Bacteria; phylum Bacteroidota; class Bacteroidia; order Flavobacteriales; family Flavobacteriaceae; genus JAGXRT01. The sequence goes on from JAUYUF010000230.1 coordinate 2,105, forward strand.
ATTTTAAATTAGCCAACAACTAACCTTATTAACTATTTCCCCTCAAATGAAACTAAAATTAGTTTTATTTATATTGATAGCACCACTAATGCTTTTTGGGCAATTTAGTAAAACACATTACATACCGCCATTAACTGCACAAAACAATCTAGCTGAAGACCAATATATTTACATTTCAACCCCAACAACAACTAACGTTAATTTCAGAATAATACCAATTGGAGGAAATGTAATTACGGGAACTATTAATAATTCGAATCCATTTATTTATTCTATTGGACAGGGTAATTCTACTCAATTATTTGTTCCAAAAACCAGCATGGGAGTTGTAAACAATAAAGGTTATATTATTGAAGCAGAAGATTTAGTTTATGTTAGTGCAAGAGTTACAGCTCAAAGAAATGTGACTAATGGTGTTGTAAGTTACGCACATGCAGGTGGATTAGTTTCTAAAGGAAATAGCGCTTTGGGAAAGGTCTTCAGATTAGGAGCTATGTTAAACCCTCTATACGATACTAGTTTATTAAATTTCGCTTCTATTTTAGCTACTGAAAATAACACAACAATTACAATTTCTAATATTCCAAATGGAACTATTCTAACAGATGGAACTATTGTAAATGGTCCAATAACTTTTAATTTAAATAAAAATCAAAGTTATGTAATTGCTCTTGAAAATACTTTTGCAGTTAATAATCCAAATTCAACTAATTTGATATCAAATAGCTCAAAAATTATTGGAGCACTTGTAGAATCTAATAAACCTATTGTTGTGAATGCGGGGTCCTTTGGAGGAAGCAATAGCACTTCTTTAAATTATAATAACCAAACAGGCGTTTATTCACCAACAGGAAGAGACGTTGGTTTTGACCAAATAGTTGATTTAGAAAAAACAGGGAAAGAATATATTTTTGTAAAAGGAAATGGAACTGATGAGTTAGAGCGCGTTTTATTAATAGCTCATTATGACAATACTCTAATAACTATTAATGGCAATACAACACTCTCAATAATTAATAAAGGAGAATCTATTATTCTAGATGGAAGTCAATTTAGTAATGGAAATTTATTTGTTTCAAGTTCTGAAAAAGTGTTTGCTTACCAAAGTATTGGAGGTAACACTTCTCCAGCCAATCAAAATATGTTTTTTGTACCACCATTAAATTGCGCCACTCCAAATATTGTTAATAATATTCCACAAATTCAATCCATTGGAAATATCACTAATTATGTGGGAGTATTGAACATAGTCACAGAAACAGGAGCCTCCGTAAAAATAAATAATATACCAACAACAGCAACAGCAGTTCCTATTACAGGAAATCCAAATTATGAACGCTATACATTATCAAATTTAACAGGAAATATTTCTGTAGTTTCTTCGAAACAGGTATATGTTTCATATTTCGGAAATAGCGGTGTTGCTACTTATGGTGGTTACTATTCAGGGTTTGATTTGAAACCTGAAATAGTTTCTGATAAAATCACAATTAACGAAACAGCATGCATACCAAACGTCGTATTAAAAATTAGCACATTATCTTCCTATGATGCTTTTCAGTGGTTTGAAAATGACAATGAAATTTTAGGAGCTACAAACAATGAATACACACCATTAGTTCCAGGTTATTATCAAGTTAGAGGGACTATTTCAGCTTGTGGAACGACTATATTTTCAGATAAAATTCCGGTGAGTTCTTGTCCAACTGATTTAGATAATGATTTAACAAATGACAATATCGATATTGACAATGATAATGATGGAATTACCAACTGTACTGAATCATATAGTAATCAAGAAATAAATATTTCAAATTTAACTGCCGGGAATATTATAGTTGGAAATTATTTAAATTCATTCATTGGTAATATTTCTAACTCAATTACATCAAGTGTTTCTCCTTTTGTCGGAAATATAGATGGTAGTTTTATTAGCGAAGTACCCGCTGGCAAAACTAATTGGGCAACCTATACTCTTAATTTTTCACAACCAATAAGTTTAGGAATAGAATACATAACAACAGCTTATCCATCAAATTTATTAAATGTTGATGCAGAATATATTATAAAATCTGATATCAATAAAACTATAACTGTTCTTGACCCATTGAATCAATTACAAATTGATACCAACTATGATGGAATATATGAATCTGGTGTAACACAATTTTCTTCATTTGAAATTCGATTCATTTTAAATGGATCTAATCCATTACAAGCTGGAACTGGTAAATTCAAATTTTTAACATATTTAACAAATTCATTAAGTTTTACTCATAAAAACTTATCAGATGATTTTCAAAATAATTCATCGCTCAAAATATATGCTGTATGTGTACCTAAAGATTCAGACGGTGATGGTAAAATGGATCAGTTAGATACTGATAGTGATAATGATGGTATAAAAAATTACCGTGATTGGGACAGCGATGGCGATAATTGCTCTGATGTTATCGAAGCTGGATTTTTAGATCCTAACAAGGATCATTTTTTAGGAAATCTTCCAATAAATACAGATTCGAAGGGGCTTGTAACTGGCAGTGGTGGATACACAACCCCATATCCTAATTATTTAATATCAGCACCAATTATTATTAACACACAGCCAATAAATACAGACGTTTGTGAATTGGGAACAACTGTTCTCAGTGCTCAAACTAATACTATTGATAGTTATCAATGGCAACTTAGCACAGATAATGGGACTATATGGACAGATATAATTAATAACGCAACGTATAGTGGAGCTACTACCAATCAACTTCAAATTTCCAATGCACAATTAAACATAAATGGATTTCAATATCGTGTGTTTTTAAATAAAAATGGCAATACTTGCGGATTGTTTTCTAATGCTGTTATTTTAACTGTAAATCCATTACCAATTGTTGTTGATGTTGAATTATTTCAATGTGACGATGATACTGATGGCTATACTTTATTCAACTTAACAGAGGCAAATCAGTTAATTTCTGCTAATTATTTAAACGAAACATTTACCTATTTTACTACTCAATTAGCGGCACAAACAAATGATACTACTTTTAAAATTCTCAATCCAATAAATTACAATGCCAATTCGCAATTTGTTTGGGCTAGAGTTATGAGTAATAAAGGATGTATACGTACTGCGGAAATTGAAATAAAGGTTTCAACTACTAATATTCCTGCAGGATATATGCACAATTTAACTCCAAAATGTGATGATTTTGATGGTACCGTAGGTTCTGATATTGATGGTGTTGCAACTTTTGATTTTAGCTTTGTGGAGGCTGATTTAAGATCTGTTTTACCTCCAACAAACCAACCTATTACTATCACATTTTACAGAGATTTATCTGATGCTTTAGCTGAAAGAAATCCTATAACTAATACTGCCAATTATAGAAATATCGGCTATCCAAATACCCAAAACATTTACATCAGAATTGATAGTGATGTTGAAAATGCCTGTTTAGGATTAGGGCATCATATAACATTAACAGTTAATCCAATTCCTATTGCTAATCAAGTTAGCAATTTACAATTATGTGATGATATTTCTGATGGTAATGATGCCAATGGTATTGTGCAATATTTTGATTTAGGTAGTCAGACTAGTACCATTTTAGGAAGTCAATCTCCAGCCAATTATACTTTAACTTATCACGCTTCTTTAGCTGATGCCAATTCAGGTGCAAATACACTTCCATTAATATATACTAATGCAGTCAATAATCAAATCATTTATGTTCGAATTGTAAATAATGCTACGGGATGTGTAAATCCACATTTGACTTTTAAATTAATAGTGAATCCATTACCGATTATCAATACACCTACTGCATTACAATTATGTGATAATTTAACAGATGGAGACAACAGAAATGGTCTTGTAAATGGCTTTAATCTTAACTCAAGAAATGCTCAAATATTAGGCACACTTTCACCTACACAATATAGCATATCTTATCATCTTACCTTAAATGATGCTAATAATGGTGTTAATAATATAACAAGTCCATACACTAATATTACACCTAATAACCAAACCCTTTTTGTGCGTGTTACTAATAATATAACAGCTTGTTACAACACTAAAGAACGCTTGCAATTAATTGTAAATCAATTACCAACAATCACAGCAATTCCTGATTATGAATTATGTGATGATTTAACTGATGGATTTGATAATAATGGTTTTAGAAAATTTGACTTAGAAAGCAAAACATCAACTATATTAGGAGGGCAGACTGTCGCAAATTTTAAAGTTACATACCACCGAAGTCAAGTCGATGCTAATTCAGGAAATAATTCATTATTAAGTCCTTTTACCAATGAAATTAAAGATCAACAAACCATTTATATCAGGATATTAAATTTAACAACTGGCTGTTTTATTGCTGATAAATCATTCACTATTGTTGTAAAACAAAAACCAGTATTTTCTGTAGATACAGAACAAATTGTTTGTTTAAACAACTTACCTCTAACACTTAGTGTTAAAACATCTCTAGAACCCTATAAATTTGATTGGTTTGATTCTAATGGCGCTTTAATTGAATCAAATACAAGATCTATAAATATTACAAAAGGAGGTAAATATACAGTTAAGACAAGTAATGCTGTTGGGTGCGATAGAAGTATTGATATCAATGTAAAAGAATCCATCATCGCAACTATTTCTTTAGCTAATATCACAATCGTTGATAATACAACAAACAATACAATTACCATTAATAATAACAATCAAGAAATTGGAATTGGTGATTATGAATATGCACTCGATAGTGATTTTGGACCCTATCAAGATGAACCTTTCTTTGAACATGTAGAAGCAGGAGTTAGAACTTTATTTATTCGGGATAAAAACAATTGTGGACTTGTCTCTATTGAAATCCCTGTAATAGGAAATCCGGGATTCATGACTCCAAATGGTGATGGTTATAATGATACTTGGCAAATTCAAGGTATCAGATTATACACTAAATCGGTTATCTATATTTTTGATAGATATGGGAAAGCACTCGCTACCATTAGTCCGACTGGAATTGGATGGGATGGAACTTATAAAGGAAAACAAGTTGATTCTGGAGAATATTGGTTCTCCGCTCAATTAGATAATGGAAGAGTAATTAAAGGTCATTTTAGCTTAATTAGAAGGTAAATTTTAATTCTCTTGATTAAATTACACCTTCTAATCTTCTATTCTTGTTAAATTTAATGCTTATTTTTATAGATTAATCTATTGCAGTGAAATCTAGAAGCATCATATTATTTTTTACATTAATCTTTAGCACTTTTTTACATGCACAAAGAGAAGCTGGTATTTGGTATTTTGGATATGAAGCTGGTATCAATTTTAATAGTGGAAGTCCAGTTGTATTAACTAATGGAAAATTAATAACAAAAGAGGGCTGTGCAACTATTTCCGACACCAATGGTAAATTATTATTTTACACAGATGGTTCCACCGTTTATAATGCAAATCATCAAATTATGCCTAATGGTACGGGGTTATTAGGTCATAACTCAAGTACACAATCAGCAATCATAGTTCCAAATCCTTCTAATCCTTCAATCTATTACATTTTTACAGTTGACCAACCTGATGATAAAAATGCAGACTCTGATCCAAATAACAACAAAGATGATGGTAAAAATGACGGATTAAATTATTCGGAAGTAAACATGGATTTACAAAGCGGATTAGGTGATGTAAATCCTGCAAAAAAAAATGTTCATCTAGTTACTTATAATCCAAATGATGTAAAAGAAACTGTATTTAAATGTTCAGAAAAAATTACAGCAGTTCAACATGCTGATGGGATTTCATTTTGGGTAATAACACACTTTATTGATAAATTTTATGCTTTTAGAATTTCAAATACTGGGGTTCAAAAGAATCCTATTATTTCTCAAACTTCAGTAACAGTACCAACAGGAGGTTATTTAAATAATGGTATAGGATATTTAAAATCTTCACCCAATGGTAAAAAATTAGCTATTGCTCATGCATCTACTAAAACAACAAATGAGTTCGGACCTAAAGGTGAATTAGTAAGAAATACAGGAAAAGCATTGTTGTACAATTTTAATAATGCTAGTGGTCAAGTTTCAAATCAAATATCTTTACTCTCCAGTGATAATCCTTATGGTATAGAGTTCTCATCAAAGTCAAAAAAAATCTATATTACCGTAAATAATTTTAATAATGACGGAATTACAGAGGGAAGTTCTCTTTTTCAATTTGATTTAGAAAGCAATAATATACCAACTTCCAAAACCCTTATTAAGAATAATGATTTTGTTGCAGGAGCGTTACAATTAGCTATAGATGAAAAAATTTATCGTGCTGGATATGTAAAAGCAAAAAGTGAAGGTGATTTTCTATCAGTAATCAATAATCCTGAAGCAGATGGAAGTAATTGTAATTTCTATGAAAATGCAATCCCTTTAAACGGGAAAAAAGCATTATTAGGTTTACCTCCTTTTATTCAATCTTTATTTCTGTTTACATTTAAATATGAATATACCTGTTTTGGCGATTTTACTCATTTTTATATCAGTACGGTAGAAACAATCGATTCTGTTTTATGGGATTTTGGAGATGGTACTACTTCTACTAATTTAGATGCTTTTCATCAATATAATGCTCCTGGAACATACACTGTAACACTTATAAAAACGGTAAACGGAGAAACTAAAGAACCTATTAGCAAAGATGTGATTATTACTGTTAGTCCTGAAATTCTAACTTCCACTTTTCAGTTGGTTCAATGTGATTCATTTGATACAGATCCTAATGATGAAAAAGCAACTTTTAATCTTGAAAACTGCATTGATACTTTGACATTAAACAAATCTGAACTTTATGATGTCTATTATTATTTAAATGACTTAGATGCTAAAAATGACAGATATAATCAAAATCCTTTACCAAGTTTTTATAAAAATATAACCCCTAATCAAATTATTACTGCAAAAATAATTTTTAAAGATGGAGCATGTTTTAGTCTTGGAAAAGTTAAACTTACTGCTGTAGCTAGTGAACTTATCAATACGTCAGATATCATTAGTTGTGATTTAGGAGATTATACTGCTGAATTTAATTTGGATGCTAAAGCTACTACTATAAAAAATACTTTAAATCTCATAGGAACAGTCAAAATTCAATTCTTTGAAACTGAAGATAATGCTATTAAAAATGTTGCGCCTTTAAGTAATAATTATATTTCAACTGAAAAAGAAATCTTCTTTAAAGTTGAAAACAATGGAATTTGTTATGGAAATGGAAAATTCAATTTAATTGTTAATTTCTTTCCAAAATTAGATGCAGAAGAAACCATTTACGTTTGTGAAAATAGTTTTCCTTTTACTATTGATGCTTCCGTACCAATCAGTATTAAGGATAATTATCTTTATAATTGGAGTACCAATGAAACTACTTTTGAAATTTCTATAAATAATGCACAAACAATAACAGTAACTGTAAAAGACAAAATCTTACTCTGTGATAGGATTAAAATTTATAATATCATTAAAGTTACCAATCCAATAATAAAAGATGTTTCAGTAAATATAAATGAAAATACAATTAATGTATTTACTGAAAATAATTTTGATAATCTATATGCACTAGACAACAATATATTAAATTTTCAAAATGAAAATATTTTTCAAGATGTAATTCCAGGAATTCATACCATATTTATTAAAGATAAGTATAATTGCGGTTTAACTTCAAAGAAAGTTTATGTATTAGGATTTCCTAAATTTTTTACTCCTAACGGTGATGGATTTAACGATTCATGGGAAATAAAAGGTATAAATACAGATGAATTTACTTTTTCTGATGTAACAATTTTTAATAGTTACGGTAAATATTTAGTCTCGCTAAAATCCAATTCTAGTTGGAACGGATCTTACAACGGTAAATTATTACCATCAAGTGATTATTGGTTCACCATTGATGTAACAGATTCTGAACTTATTACTAAAACTTATAAAGGCCATTTCAGCCTAATAAGACGATAATATTCATTCTTATTTTTCTTTAAAAAGTATCCTTACCTTTGCCAAATGCAATTTAAATTAGTATCCGATTTTAAACCAACTGGAGACCAACCTCAAGCAATTAAACAACTTGAAGAAGGTATCATTCGTGGAGATAAATACCAAACATTATTGGGTGTCACTGGTTCTGGAAAAACATTTACTGTTGCCAATATTATTGAACTTACCCAAAAACCAACTTTGGTTTTAGCACATAACAAAACTTTGGCTGCACAATTGTATGCTGAGTTTAAACAGTTTTTTCCCGATAATGCCGTAGAATATTTTGTGTCTTATTACGATTATTATCAGCCAGAAGCTTATTTGCCTGTAACCAACACCTATATTGAAAAAGATTTATCTATCAATGATGAAATTGAAAAATTGCGATTAAGAACGACTTCTTCATTGCTTTCAGGTAGAAGAGATGTCATTGTAGTTTCATCCGTTTCTTGTTTATACGGAATCGGAAATCCCGTAGAATTCAAAAAAAATGTAATTAATATTAAAGTTGGACAACAAATTTCGCGTACTAAATTTTTGTATCAACTCACCACCAGTTTATATTCAAGAACAGATACGGAAATTAAAAGTGGCACCTTTAAAGTTAAAGGTGATACCATTACTATTTTTCCTTCTTATGGTGATGTTTCTTATAGAATTCACTTTTTTGGTGATGAGATTGAAGAAATAGAAAACTTTGATATGCTCAACAATTCGAGTATCGAAAAATATGAAAATTTAACCCTTTATCCGGCTAATATTTTTGTCACATCTCCAGATGTTCTCCAAAATGCCATTCATGCCATTCAAGAAGATATGGTCAAGCAAGTGGAATATTTTAAAGAAATTGGCAAACATTTAGAAGCTAAACGTTTGGAAGAGCGCACCGAATTTGATTTGGAGATGATTCGAGAGTTGGGTTATTGTTCCGGAATTGAAAATTATTCAAGATACCTAGATGGTAGAGAAGCTGGAACCCGTCCTTTCTGTTTATTGGATTATTTTCCGGAAGATTATTTGATGGTCATCGATGAAAGTCATGTTACCATTCCGCAAACACACGCCATGTACGGCGGCGACCGTTCTCGAAAAGAGAATTTGGTAGAATACGGATTTAGATTACCCGCTGCGATGGACAATCGTCCGTTGCGATTTGAAGAATTTGAAAACATTCAGAATCAGGTTATTTATGTCAGTGCAACTCCAGCAGATTATGAGCTTCAAAAATGTGAAGGAGTTGTAGTTGATCAAGTGATTCGTCCAACCGGATTATTGGATCCAATTATTGAAATTAAACCCAGTTTAAATCAGATTGATGATTTAATTGAAGAAATTCAACTAAGAGTAGAAAAAAATGAACGCATTTTGGTCACTACTTTAACTAAAAGAATGGCAGAAGAACTGACTAAATACTTATCCAGAATTCATATCAGATGTCGTTATATTCATTCTGATGTGGATACGATTGAACGCGTTGAAATCATGCAAAACCTGAGAAAAGGTTTGTTTGATGTTTTAATTGGTGTCAATCTTTTACGCGAAGGATTAGATTTACCTGAAGTTTCTTTAGTGGCAATTTTAGATGCCGATAAAGAAGGATTTTTACGCTCACATCGATCACTGACGCAAACCATTGGGCGCGCCGCGCGACACCTCAACGGTAAAGCGATTATGTATGCCGATAAAACTACCCGAAGCATGCAATTGACGATTGATGAAACCAATAGAAGACGTGAAAAACAAATTATTTATAACACAGAAAATAACATTACTCCTACTCAAATTATTAAAAATATTGAAAATAGTTTGGTGAGAGCCAAAACTGAATACACTATCGGACATCAACTTAAATCGGTAGCCGAAGCTGATATGGCTTATTGGAGTAAAACAGATATTGAAAAGAAAATTAGAGACTATCGAAAGTTGATGGAAGCAGCTGCTAAATCACTTGATTTTATTTCAGCAGCCCAATTAAGAGATCAAATTAAATTACTACAGGAAAAATTATAAACTTATAATCTTTTATTTATCATTCATTTTGGAATTAATAAACTATCAATATTAGTTTAAACCCAATTTCTAAACTAAGATTAATCTATTTTTGATTGAAGATTGATAATTTCCATAAACCTTTCAAATCCAATCTTTTTAGCAATGATTTTTTTGTTAACATCAAGAAGATAAATTACGGGTGTTTGATATACATTATAGAGTAGTTGGAAATTGACATCTTCTTGCGTATAATTACCAACTACAGTTTTAGCTGGATACACATTAATCCAATCGTGTAGTTTTTCTTTTTCAAGAATTTCTTTCCATTCATCATTCATATCGGCATTAATATTTACGGCAAAAACTTTTATTCCCTTTGTTTTCCAAACCTCATCATATAATACTTTAATTTTAGGTATTTCTGTTTTGCAATGCCCACAATTAGGATCCCAAAACAGCAACACCATATAAGGAGATTTAACATCATATAAATCAATTCTAGTATCCTGTAGCGTATTCATAAATAGGTTACGTGCCTTACTCCCTAACTGATTTCCTTTAAAAATATCACAGGTACTTTTAAGCGATGTTTTTTGTTGTAATGTTAACCAAGAATACTCTTTATTTAAAAAATAATGATTGTAAAGATTAACATAAACTTTATCTAAGCCCATAATTTTAGGATCAATATATTTATTAGTAAAATAAATACTTAAATAAGAAAATAGTTCTCCATCTACGGAGCCCGTTTGATCTAAAATTTTAATAATTTCTTTAGTAATCTGTTCTTCTGTATTGACAACTAAAGAATTAAAATAGGTATCAATTTTACCCTCTAAAAAAGGAGTTCGTAGTAGCCTCGGATCACTAAAATCAATATTTTCAAAGAATTTATTCTTAACATAGGCAATACTATCATTTCTATTTAGTAATGTTGAGTCCTTAATTTCATTAATATAGCTATCAATTGGTTTGGATAAATTAAACAACAATGAAATTAAACTTTGTGGGTTTTCTTTACTGTAAGAATCTTTATAATTGGTTATTTCTTGATGAATATTGCTCATTTTTTTCTGGATAGCTAAACTATCTTCCTTGGTTTTTTGAGTGGCAAAAGTAGAATCTAAACTTCTTATTAGATCATATTTATTTTTCAAATAACTATTAAAAGCAAAAAAATCTTGGTTAGTTGAAGAGTTACTTACCTTACTCTGAGATGAATCGGCAAGATTAACATCAATCAAAAACTGCTGTTGATTATCCATGAGAAATTCAAATACTATTCTCTTTTCATTATCTACTAATAAGTAAATACCTTCGGTAAATTTCTGATCCTTTTTAAATATAACAGCGCCGTCTTTTGAGGCAAATACTGAATCTAATAAAACAGTATATTTTCCGTAATAACCCACTAAATAATATTTATTGTTTTTAAATTCTGTAGATTTCAGCTCAATTCTTGATGTGTTTAGTTGTTTATCCGTTTGTGCTTTTAAAAGCAACGGACAAGTAATTAAAAAGAAAATTAAAACAACATTTTTCATAACACCCTTACATTTCATAATTATACAAGTTTATCTTATTAATTTTTGATGAACAAATTTAAAAATTTTATGATGCTTATAAGACATTCTTTATTAAATTTAACATTGTAAATCTGCACCTGTTTTATTTTTAAAGTTACGATTACCTCCTATATATTAGGAAAAGAGTTAAAAGGAATCTTAGATATAATGATTACCTATAAAAACATTAACATTTATCACTGAATGTTATGACTTATTAACAATTTTTTTTACATTTGTTAATAATGACATGGCTATTTTAATATTAAGATTGTTAATAACCATCAAGATCACTATGAAAAATATTATCCCATCTTCCATAAAAAAAGTAATTTTTTTAGTTTCTGTACTATTGTTGTCAACCAACTTATTTTCAATTGGTTTTGAAAATAAAGACAAATTAGAATCAACATCCAATGATTTTCTTCTAATTCCAATTATTACCACGCAACCTACTGATCAAACAACTTGTGTAGGTGGTAAAATAGAACTTTCAGTTGTTGCTTCTGGAACAGGAACACTATCATATGTTTGGAAAAAAGGAACAACTATATTAGCTAACGGAGGAAGAATAAGTGGCGCGGATACAGATAAAATAACTATAGATCTAGCGGTAGGTTCAGATAGTGGAAATTATACGTGTGAGGTTACTGATGATGATGGACCAATAGCAACATTAACAAGTAGTATTGCTATAGTTACTGTTAATCCATTACCTCAATTATTAAGCACTATCACACCCGCAGCAATTTGTTCAGGAACACCTTTTAGTTATACACCATCTAGTGATGATTCCTTAGCTACATTTTCATGGTCAAGAGCATCAGTAGCTGGTATTTCTGAAAGCTCTAGTAGTGGTCCAGCAACTCCTATTAATGAAATTCTTACCAACTCTACATCTTCTCCAATTCAAGTAACATATAAAATAACTATAACTGGGGCTTTGTGTACCAATACAGTTGATGTTAAAGTATTAGTTAATCCACAACCAACTGCAACTATATCTGGTGGTGGAAATACTTGTTTAAATAATACCGATAAATTAATAATATTAACAGGTGATAATGGTTTTTCACCTTACACGTTCATCTATGAAATTTATGATGGAACAACCACAAGTAACCATACAATTACAACAACTTCAGGAAATAATATATCAATCCCTAATTCATCTAATACAGTTGGAACATTCAATTATAACTTATTGAGTGTTACTGATGCTAACTCTTGTACAAGAAATGTTGCTGCTACAGCTTCCATTACTGTTAATGCACCACCTTCATTTTTAATTAATAACCCTACTATTACTGTTTGCAATGGAGATACGGTTGACTTGACAGCATCGAACATAACTTCTGTTCCTTTATTACCCTACACATATTGGAATGATGCTATTGCAACAATACCTTACGCTACTCCTAATGTGGCTACAGAAGGAACCTATTTTATAAAAGGAACAAATTTATTAGGATGTTATTCTATTAAACAAATAATTATAATTAAAAAACAATTGCCTACTGTAACTGTAAATAGTTCTATCATTTGTTCAGGAGCATTAACAACAGTTACCGCAACTGCTAATCCTCCAGGAGCTTATGATTTTAGTTGGACAACTACAGGCATACCAAGCCAAGGAAATTATGCGTCATTTACAACCACTGTAGCAGGTAGTTATAGTGTTGAAATAACTGATCAAATTGCACCAAACTGTAAAAGTTTGCCAGTATCAGGATCTGTGACTGTAAACCCTATACCTACGGCAACCATTTCAGGGTCAACAACTGTTTGCATTAACAGTACACCTTTGCCTGTTATAACTTTTACTGGGGCTGGAGGTAAAGCGCCCTATACTTTTACTTATACTATTGGTTCAGTAGTAAATACTGTTTCATCACCAAGTAATAGTAATGTTGCAACCATTACACTTCCTACAAATATAGTTGGACTTATTACTGTAGTTTTAAATAGTGTCCAAGATGATAATTCTTGTTTATTAACTTCAATAATTGGTCAAGAAGCAAAAGTAACTGTTAATGATTTACCCAATGTAAATGCAGGATCAGATCAAGTTATTTGCCTAGGAGAAGAAGTTACTTTAAATGGAAGCGGAGCAACTAATTATAGTTGGGATAAAAGTGTTGTAAATGGTATTCCTTTTAAACCTACTGCCACAGGAACAATAACCTATACAGTAACTGGTGAAGATATTAATGGATGTACAAATACAGATCAAGTTTTAGTAACTGTTAACCCAATGCCAACAGCTAAAATTGCTAATTTGGATCTTAATTTAACACTTTGTAAAGGAAGTACTGAGCCAGTGATCACTTTTACAGGATCTAATGGGGTAGCTCCTTATACTTTTACTTATTCAATAGGAACAATTACATATCCTCCATTAAAGACACTTGGCACTAACGTTAGTGCATCTATTAATGTCCCAACTAATGTTGCAGGTGTTTTTAACATTCGTTTGATTAGTGTAGAGGACTCTAGTACATCTAAATGTGTTAACTCCAATAATTTATTGTTACCTACTACTGCTACAGTTACTGTTCAAGAGTCTGGCTTAACTCCACAAACAACAACAACTTTTCAAACAGTTTGTCAAGATTTACCTATTAGCCCTATTGTTTTTAACATAAATGGTAATGCAACAGGTGCTTTTGTTACTGGTTTGCCAAGTGGTGTTAGCCCAATTTTATCTACGGCATCATCCCCTCCAACACTAACTATAACGGGAAGCCCTACTGAGTTTGGTATATTTAATTATATAGTTACAACAACTGGAATTGAATCAGGTTGTAATACAACATTTACGGGTACAATTACAGTAAATCAGAAAAGTAGCATTAAATTACTTAGCACAGGTGATGAAAAACAGAGTATTTGTGAATGTTCATCCATCAAAAATATTGTTTATCAATTAGAAGGCAATGCAACAAGTGCTGTAGTTACAGGTTTACCAAGTGGCCTTAATTGGAATATATTAAATAAAATACTTACCATTTCAGGTTCTACCTGTGTAGTTGGCAAACATACATTTACGATTTCTCCACTTGGTATCTGCAACACCTATACACCTCCATTAACTGTTTCAGGTGAAATAGAAGTAATTAAAAAAAATGATATTAGTACAACTGGAGATTTAAATCCGAAAATTTGTGTTAACATACCTTTAGCTACTAATATAGTGTTTTCAACTACTTCAGGAGGAACATTAATTCTTAATGGCAATTTACCTGCGGGTATGAATTTTAATTTTAATATTGCAACCAAAACTGCAACAATCTCAGGTACACCAACAGCAAATGGCAGTTTCCCTTATTCTGTTTCAACTACAAATAATTGCAGTACAGCTATTTCTGGTATTATAACTGTAATGAATAATCAGACAATTACACATGCAGGTGGTATAATTGATCAAATAGCTTGTATAAACTCTCCATTAAACCCAATAACTTTTAATACGTCATTAAGTGTACAAAATGTAACAATTAGTCCTGCTTTACCAAATGGTTTAAGTTTTTTCTTAGAACCATCAACTGGTGTTGTAAGTATTTTTGGAAATCCAACCCAAAAAACAACAGGAAGAATAGAATATACTATTACTACAATTGGAATATGTATTGGTGCTCCCGCATCTACTAAATTCTATTTAACTATTTATGATTTGCCAACCATTACGCTAGAAGCAGATTCAGGCTCTTTGGATCAGATAGTATGTCAAAGTAGTCCAATTAAACCAATAAAGTTTAAAATAAATGGAATTCCAGCTATAGCAGGAGGTATAGACAATACTAGTTTACCATCATTTATAACACCTTCTTTTGATAGTGTTACTGGTATTTATACACTTACTGGTGCTCCCACAGGTGCTGGAGTAATTAATTTCCAAATTAAAACCTTAAGCCCAACAGCATGTGTAGCTTCATTAAATGTTATTATTGATAGTAAAAGTTCATCGATTGGTATTACATTAAATTCAGCTATTGGCACTGATAATCAAACTGTATGTCAAAGTATATTTGTAACCACTATAAAACTTATAGAATATACTTTATCAGGCACTTCAAATGTTGATATCCTTGGCTTACCAGCGGGTATATCATTTCAATTTATTAATAATAAATTATCCATTTTTGGAACGCCAACTGTTATAGGTACTTTTAATTATGATATTATTGCATTACCATGTAATAGTATTATTAAAAAAGGAACTATTAGAGTTTCATCACCAATTAAAGTTCTTGAAACTATTACTCAAATGTCATGTAATATTAACGGAACCATTAAAGGCGGAAAAATAGAAGTAAATATTACAGGTGGTTTCCCAACTAATAATACCTATGCTATAAATTGGGTAGGACCTAATGGTTTTAGAAATAACACAACAATAATCGATGATCTTTTAGTGTCTGGCAATTATACTCTTACTGGGAATGATGCGTTTAACTGTCCAATTCCTACTACAAGTTATACAATAGACTCTTTTGTACTTCCTTCAGTAAATGTAATTTCTATAGTTGATACCGATTGCGTTAATCTAACCGGTTGTGCCAATATTGAATATAAAGGTGGAAGTGGTATATATATAGCATTTAAGTTAGAATTTTATAATCCAATAACTGAACTTTGGGAACTTTTACCAAAATCTAATTATTTTAATATTTGTGGATTAAAAAGTGGTAAATACCGTTTAACAGTTACTGATAGTAAAGGTTGTATCTCTGCCCCTTTTGAATTTACAGTTAGAGATTATAGTGCCTTGAGTATAAAATCTATAACTGTTGATAAAAATGTTTGTGAGAATAAAGAAGGATTTATTAGTGTAGAAATGAGTTCTTTAGACACTAATCTTACATTCTACTATAATAACATTTTAGTTGCACACACCTATTCAGGTAATAATCGATATAGAGTAGGGATAAAACCTTCTGGATCTACTGGTCAATTAAAAGTTATTAATTCTAAGAATTGTTCTGCCATAAAAGAAATTTCCAGCACTATTGGAGAACCCGATTTCAGTTTTACTTCTTTAAATTTAGTAAAATACGGGGTAAGTGCTGTAAATGAAAATATACTATTTACCCATACTGTTGACCCTTTAAATATTCCTAGAGAATACAAAAGTATTGTATGGGATTTCGGCGATTTTTCACCATCTAAAACTTTTTTAAGTAGCGATATACCAAACCCACCTAATCCTTCTAAGGATAGTTTTTTAAATGTTACGCATTCCTACAAGAACGACGGTAAGTACACCATTACTTTAACAGTATATAATGAAGCAGGATGTTCAAAATCTATTTCATATGATATAGTTGTTGGTGAAGGTGCATCGATAATGGTTCCTACGGCTTTTTCGCCAAATAATGATGGAGTTAATGATTTGTTTAGACCTTTATTTATCGGTATAAAAGAAATATCAATTTATATTTATAATAATTGGGGAGATAACGTTTTTGAATTTAGTGCTCAAGTTGATGATATAGTGTTGGATTCTTGGGGGTGGAATGGCATAGAGCCTAAAAATACTGAACCTAAAAATGGTGACTATAGATATTATATTCAAGCAATTACAATTGACAATAAAACAATTAATCAAGAAGGAAGATTTGTAATTATTAAATAATTACAATTGAATAAAAAGTTTATTAATATTAAAAATTATGTTTAATAAAAATATATATATTGTTTTTTTTCTTTTTTCATTCACTTTTTCCTTAGTAGGTCAAGATGTGATTTTGAAAAACCAAAGTAAAATACTTGGAACGTTAAATCCTAGTTTCTTTGGATTTGGAGAAACTACTAAAGTTGGAGTAAATTACGGGCTTGAAATAATTGATAATAAGAATACCATTGAAAATAAAATGGCATTTGCTAATTATTATTTTGAAGATTATAATTTTTCATTAGGGGCTGATGTTAGTTTAATTGATATAGGAAATTTAGGTTATTCTTCCTCTCAACTTAATTTACATTATATTTATAATTCCCGATTTTCATATAATTGGGTTTTTAATCCTTCAATAACTGTAGGGCTTGGTAGTAGGAATTTAGATTTTAAATCATTGATTTTTGAAGATCAAATAAATGTCTATACTGGAAACATATCTGGAATTTCTAATGATCGTGTAGCAGAAGGTGATAATGTATTGTTTTTTGATGTTGGTGCAGGACTACTTTTTCATAATAGTCAGAATTTTTTTGTAGGATTTAATGCTAAACATATCAATAAACCTGAAACCTCTTTTAATAGTGAAGCTACTAATAAAAAAGATTTATTCATGTCTCTTCAATCTGGTTACGAAATTGATTTAAATCCGTGGGATAGAAGAAACCTCCCCTCCAATTCTTTTTTATTTTTGTTTGGAGCTTATTCAATTGAAAACACAAGCTCAAGACTAGATTTATCTCAAGAAGTTTTAATTGAAAACATTTCATTTGGTATAAATCAACAAATCAATAATTATAAAGATATTTCGTTTACAACATTTGGAGCCTCATTAGGTTTTCTTATGACTCAGATTGAAATTGGAGTTAATTATTCTTTTGAAATTGGAAATAAACAAACTTTTGCTAAGCAATATAATACACTCGAAATATTTCTAACTTTTGATTTAAATTCGTTTGATGACAGATTTGGGGGTAATAGCAGATTCAAGAATTATTAAAAGCTCTAAAATAATATATTAAATTAATATTCTATCAACTTAATATTTAAAGGGTAATCCAATAATAAATCCCACAATTGCAGGATTTATTATTTATTCAGTATCAGAATTATTGATTTCCTTTTTGATAATCAGCTAAAAATTGTGCTAATCCAATATCGGTTAAAGGATGTTTAATCAATCCTAAAATTGCACTCAACGGTCCAGTCATAACATCAGCAGCAACTTTAGCACAATCTACAATATGCATTGTATGACGAACAGAAGCTGCTAAAATTTGTGTTTGAAAACCGTAGTTATCAAAAACTAAGCGAATTTCTTCAATCAAATGAATTCCATCAGTAGAAACATCATCTAACCTTCCAATAAAAGGAGAAACATAAGTAGCGCCTGCTTTTGCAGCAATTAATGCTTGACCAACCGAAAATATCAACGTACAATTGGTTTTGATATCGTGATCTGTAAAATATTTAATCGCTTTAATTCCATCTTTAATCATCGGAACTTTTACTACAATTTGAGGATGAAGATTAGCCAACT
>JAUYUF010000232.1 GCA_030694835.1 Flavobacteriaceae bacterium
TCGAAATATTTTTCTAATTGATCGTTCATGTTTTACACTGGATTTAAATTCATTAAGGCTCTTAATTTACTTTTAGCACTTGATATAGTTGTTCTAACATTTTCATTTGAAATATTCATTATATGAGCAATTTCTTCACTATCATACCCTTCAATTAAATTTAATGTTAATGCAACTCTATAATTTGATTTTAATTTTGAAATCATTTTTAATACATCAGAACATTTTATTTCACTATATTCAGAATCATTTTCTTCAAAACTCAAATTTTCAGCGTATTCATATGGTACAGTATCAAATTTCTTATTCTTCTTTAAAGCTGTTAAACTGTTATTAATAACAATTTTTTTTAGCCAAGATCCAAAAGATGCTTGTCCATTATTATTAAAAGAATTCAACTTAGTAAAAGCTGTTAAAAATGATTCTTGCATAATATCTTCTGCTTCAAATTTGTCATTTATAATTCGTAAAGAAGTGTTAAACATAGCTTTATAATATAACTTGTATATTTCTATCTGAGCATGATGTTCTTCTTTTCTACATCGCTCAATTAAATGATTTATATGGTCGTACGATTGTTCCAAAAAATTAAATCTACTTAAAAGACAAATTATAATTTTGAATGTTACACTTTACATAAAAAATACTGCATTTTGAGGTGTTTCTTTGGCATAACTATTGTAAATTAACACTATACAAATATACTAATATGTCTTAAAGTATTAAAATATAGTTATTTAAGGTATTTATTAATACTAAATAGCTCTTATTTTAAATGACAAAATGACCCAAGATTGACAAATGAGTAAAATTAAATTTTTAAATATTGACAGTATGTCACTTCATCAAATGTTAGATGAAGATGCAGAATTAATCCCATTAATGACTCCAGAAGATGAAGAGGATTTTAATAAGGAATTAGTTCCAGATGCTTTGCCAATTCTTCCTCTTAGAAACACTGTTTTATTTCCCGGAGTAGTTATTCCAATTACTGCTGGTAGAGATAAATCCATCAAACTTATAAAAGAAGCTTATGCGGGAAGTAAAATTATTGGTGTAGTAGCTCAAAAAAATGAAAATACAGAAGACCCAACTTTAGATGATATTTTCAAAATTGGTACTATAGCAAAAATATTGCGATTGTTAAAAATGCCTGATGGTAATACAACCGTTATAATTCAAGGTTTAAAAAGATTTGAAATTGAAGAAATTATCAAAGAAAAGCCTTACATTTTAGCTAAAACTAAAGAATTAATAGAAGACAAATCTAATATTGACGATAAAGAATTTGAAGCAATTATTGATTCTATTCGTGATATTTCTATCAAGATAGTTAAAGATAGTCCAAATTTGCCTTCTGAGGCTTCTTTTGCTATTAAGAATATTGAAAGCAAATCGTTTTTAGTCAACTTTATTTCATCCAATATGGATTTAAATGTGGTAGAAAAACAAGAATTATTAGAGATCAATAATCTAAAAGAAAGGGCATTAAAGACACTTAAGAAATTAGATTTAGAACTGCAACGATTAGAAATCAAAAAAGATATCCAGTCAAAAACACGTTTTGATATGGACCAACAACAACGCGATTATTATTTACATCAACAATTAAAAACGATTCAAGAAGAATTAGGTGGACTTTCTCATGATGAAGAAATTGATGAAATGATTAAATTGGCTAAAAAGAAAAAATGGTCTAAAGAAGTTGCAGCTGTTTTTGATAAGGAAATTAACCGTCTTCAAAGAATGAATCCCCAAGTTGCTGAATATTCAATGCAAAGAAGTTATTTAGATATGTTTTTAGAACTTCCTTGGAATCATTATTCAAAAGATAAATTTGATTTGAATAGAGCTCAAAAAATTCTAGATAGAGATCATTTCGGACTTGAAAAAGTAAAAGATAGAATCATTGAGTATTTAGCTGTTTTAAAGTTAAAAGGTGATATGAAATCGCCAATTATATGTTTATATGGACCTCCAGGAGTTGGTAAAACATCGCTTGGAAAATCTGTAGCAGAATCTTTAGGCAGAAAATATGTGAGAATGTCATTAGGAGGTTTACGTGATGAAGCTGAAATTAGAGGTCATAGAAAAACCTATATTGGCGCTTTGCCAGGAAGAATTTTACAAAACATTAAAAAAGCAGGAACTTCAAATCCCGTTTTTGTATTGGATGAAATAGATAAATTAGGCGCCACTAATTATGGCGACCCTTCTTCTGCAATGTTAGAAGTGTTGGATCCAGAACAAAATACTGCTTTCTATGATAACTATTTAGAAGTAGATTATGATTTGTCTAGAGTGATGTTTATTGCAACAGCCAACAGTTTATCAAATATTCCTTGGGCTTTAAGAGATCGTATGGAAATTATCGATGTAAATGGCTATACAACAGAGGAAAAAATAGAAATTGCCAGACGTCATTTATTGCCAAAACAATTAAAAGAACACGGATTAACAGCAAAAAATATCACTTTAAGTAAGCCTGTAATTGAAAAAATTATTGAAGCTTATACACGTGAATCCGGTGTTCGTGGTTTAGAAAAGAAAATTGCCAAAGTGGTTAGAAATGCAGCGAAATCTATCGCCATGGAAAAAGAATATAATCCAAAAGTAACTATTGAAGAATTGGTGAAAATTTTAGGTGCTACGCATTTAGAACGCGATAAATATGAGAGTAATGAAGTAGCTGGTGTTGTAACTGGCTTGGCATGGACAAGTGTTGGTGGTGATATTCTATTTATTGAGTCAATTATTTCTAAAGGAAAAGGAGAGCTTTCTATTACTGGAAATATTGGAAAAGTAATGAAGGAATCGGCCACGATTGCTTTGGAATATATCAAAGCCAATATTGATGAATTTGAGATTAGCCCAAAAGTAATTGAAGATTATAAAGTTCATATGCATGTTCCAGAAGGCGCAACTCCAAAAGATGGTCCAAGTGCAGGAATTACCATGTTAACTTCTTTAGTTTCAGTTTATACGCAGCGTAAAGTTAAATCTAATCTTGCAATGACCGGTGAAATTACACTTCGCGGAAAAGTGTTGCCAGTAGGAGGAATCCAAGAGAAAATATTAGCAGCAAAACGAGCTAATATTAAAGAAATTATTTTGTGTGAAGAGAATAGAAAAGATATAGAAGAAATTAAACAAGATTATTTAAAAGGATTGAAATTTCACTATGTGAAAGAAATGAAAGAAGTTGTAAAATTAGCATTATTGAAGCAAAAAGTAAAAAATGCAAAGACACTTGAATAAATAAAATTCATAATAAATTAAAAGAAGTTTTAGTTTAAAATATAATGGTTCTGCTTTTGCTAAAAAGTTGAACCATTATTTATTTATATGAATTTTCGTTTATTTTCTAAGTCAATAAAGTAGTATTATTACTGGATGTGCGATACTTTCTTCAACATTAATTTAATAATTAAAATAATCAAAATCAATATGTTGTTTATTTTATTTAAAAATATTTAATACTTTTGCAAAATGTTTTCAATTTAAATTTCTGATAAAATCTTAAGTTTAATAAAATCCAAATATTTTCAATGCAGTATAAAATAATTATCGTTTTATTGTTTGGACTTTTGTCTTTTACATCAAATAAATCAAATCTGTCTTCTGATATAGTTCCGTCAGTATCCAATACTAAAGCTGAAAATATTTATCATAGTTTAAATGCTAAAAACTTTGTATTACCTAACATATATACTTTTACAAAAGCTGTTGAAGGTTTTTATAAATTAAAAGAAAAAGGAGTTGTTCAAAAAGATTTTCTGACGCTGGTTGATTTTAGTTTATCTTCTAATGTGAAACGATTTTGGGTTATTGATATGAAAACTAACACAATTTTATTTCATTCGTTGGTGGCTCATGGAAGAAATACTGGGAATGAATTTGCTCAATATTTTTCTAATAAACCAGAATCAAATCAAAGCAGTTTAGGTTTTTATGCTACAGCAGAAACCTATTTTGGTAAACACGGATATTCCTTAAGATTAGATGGATTAGAACCTGGAATTAATAGCAATGCCAGAGAAAGAGCTATTGTAATTCATGGCGCTGATTATGTTTCAGAAAATTTTATTCAGCAACATGGAAGATTAGGTCGAAGTTTTGGATGTCCTTCGTTGCCAAATGAAATTTCCAAAGAAATTATTGAAACCATTAAGGATAAGTCTTGTTTGTACGTATATTACTCGTCAAATACTGATAAAATCTAATCAGATTATTTTTTTAATTTTTGATATAATTCTATATCTAAATTGTAGAGATCATCTCTAAAACACAAAACACCATTTTCGATCCAAGCAGTCCAATAAAATATATGGATATAAATTTCTTTACTAAACTTTAAATCCTTTGTTTTTCCATAATTTATAGCCTCATCAATTTTTTCCAAACTCCATTGCTCTGGATCATCCAAAAGATATGCTGCGAGTTCGAACGGATTTTGAACTCTGATACAACCTGAACTTAGTGCTCGAATTTCTTTTTCAAAATAACCTCTTGAATTTGTGTCGTGTAAATAAATTAGGAATCTGTTAGGAAAAATAAATTTCATTAATCCCAAGGAATTATGTTTACCTGAAGTTTGTACATAAGTATAACTTCTAGCTTTATTAAATTGCCAGTTTTCATAACTTACCACATTTCCTTGAGAATCATAAATTTTAATATTTTTATGAAATAAATAGTTAATATCTCTTTTTGTCGCTGGTATTACATCTTTTCTTAAAATGGTTGGAGGAACTGTCCAAGTAGGATTGAAAATTAAGTGACTTAATTTAGAAGATAAAATTGGTGTTTTTCTATCAGCTCTACCGACTATTATTTTGTGAGTTCGTGTTGTGTCATTGTTCTTTATAACATGTAAAATATAATCGGGAATATTTATAATTAAATATTCCTGTTCAAAATTTCGTGGATACCATCTCCAACGCTCCAAATTGGCAATAATTTGAGCTTCTCTTTTTGCTTTTGAAAAATTAAGTGCAGCAATTGTACCTATACCAATAACACCATCTGGTGCCAGTCCGTGACGCATTTGAAATTTTTGTACCGCCAACAAAGTTGTATCATCATATAAATTGGTTAGTGTATCTTGTGGTTTGAGGTCTTTCCAATAAATGAGTTTCCCTTTTATAGTAATTATTTGTGCATTGGTATCATTTAATGCAATTTTATGGTCGATTTCAATTTTCTTAAAATCTTCTTTGGGCATGGATTGAATGATATGAAGAGCCTCTTGTATGCGTTTATAAACAATATGATGAGGTCTTACCGCATTCAGTGCAAATTCTAACGAGTCTTTTCTTTGAAAATTTAAAAGTAATTCTTTCAGATTTATATTGTTTTCTTTTAAATCCCAGTCCTTATATAGTTTTTTCGGATTTATACTTCCTATCGCAACTTTTTTAATAAATTGATTTAAGTTTTGAGTTAATAAAATATCATAATTTATTAACTCTTCATCGGTTAATTGATGAACGTTTTTTTCGGTATTATTAATTTTTTTGATGTCAAAATCTTGGAGAAATAATCCTTCTTGATTAACATTATTTAAAAGTTTTATTACCTTTTCTCTTGAATTCTGATTTAACCAATAAGTTCTGTTATTGTTGGTTTTATAAAAATCTAAAATAATTGAATCTTTAATGGTTGATAATTGAAGAGAATCAATAAGTAGAATTTTCCCTTTTGGTGTGATTTCAATTTTGGGAATTTGAATGATTTGCGGTGGATTTTCTTTTCTACACGAAATCAAAAAAATAAAGAGTATAAAAAAATAGATTGATTTCATAGTTGATAGAGAAATTCTTACATAAATATAAGCTTTTTAAATTTGATTTCTCTATACAGTTAAACCTTTATAACATTGATTAATTAGAATTTCCCAAAAAAAAATCCTGATTTCTCAGGATTGATTTATGATTGTTTTTTTGCTTGATTCCAAAAAACATCCATTTCTTCGAGCGTCATATCAGTTAATTTCTTACCAATTTTTTCCGCTTCATTTTCAATAAATTGAAATCTGCGAATAAATTCTTTATTGGTGCGTTCTAAAGCATTTTCAGGACTTATATTGATAAATCGAGCATAATTAATTAAAGCAAAAAACACATCGCCTAATTCTGCTTCCATTTTATCGCTTTTCACTTTTACTTCATCCTGAAATTCTTGAATTTCTTCTTCAACTTTCGCCCAAACATCTTCTTTTGTTGGCCAATCAAACCCCACACTAGCAACTTTTTCTTGCATTCTATATGCTTTTACCATGGCTGGTAAAGAGTTGGGAACGCCTTCTAAAACAGATTTCTTACCTTCTTTAAGTTTCAGATTTTCCCAATTGGTTTTTACATCGTCAGCACTATCAACTTTTACATCCCCATAAATATGAGGATGGCGACTGATGAGTTTATCACAAATAGCATTTGCCACATCAGCAATATCAAAATGATTGGTTTCAGAGCCTATTTTAGCGTAAAAAACGATATGCAATAGCAAATCGCCTAATTCTTTTTTTATTTCGTCTAAATCGTTATCAAGAATAGCATCACCCAGCTCATAAGTTTCTTCAATAGTTAGCTGTCTAAGGGTTTCAAAAGTTTGTTTTTGATCCCACGGACATTGCGAACGCAAATCGTCCATAATATCTAAAAGTTGATTAAAGGCCTGTAATTGCTGTTCTCGAGAATTCATCTATGCCTCTTCTTCTTTTTGAATAGTTGAGAAATCAAAATTAGTATCTACTAATTGATTATACCATTTGATAACCTTTTTAACGTTTGATGGATAAACACGTTCTTTATCAAAATTTGGAACTATTTCTTCAAAATAAGCCATTAAATCTGCATCTTTTGCATCGTGATTGATACTTGTTTTTCCACCTTCTTTTTCAAACATCGATTTAAAAATTAAACCGAGCGGAAATTCTTCTTCATAAGTGTAAATAGCAATATCTTTTAAAGTACTAACATTTTGATTTCCAATAAGTGTAGTTCTTTTCCCATCGGTTAACGATTCTATAACAAATCCGTTTTTACTTTGGTTAAGTACTTTAAAAAGTCCAGGTTTTCCTGTAATTGAAATAATTTTATCTAGTCCCATTTTATATTTTTATTTTAAGTTTGGAAATTTCATTTTATAATCAACATCAACAATTCCTTTAGAGATGTTTTCTAATTTTTTCTTTAATAATCTTTTTTTGAGTGATGAAAGTTTATCAGTAAACAGGATCCCTTCTATATGATCATACTCGTGTTGAACAACTCTGGCTATTAATCCATTTAAAACTTCGGTTTGTTCTTCAAAATTTTCATCAAGATATTCAATAGTTACTTCTTCATTTCGGCTAACATCTTCTCTAATATTGGGAATGCTTAAACAACCTTCGTTAAATGCCCACTCTTGGCCTTCTTCTTTTAAAATAGTAGCGTTAATAAACACTTTTTTATAATTAGCTAAAAAAGTTCTTTCATCTTCTTCTAGATCTTCATCTTGTGAAAAAGGAGCTGTATCTACAATAAAAAGTCTGATGTCTTTTCCAATTTGCGGTGCAGCTAATCCAACACCTTCGGCTTTATACATGGTTTCCCACATATTTTCTAGCAATTTAGATAACTCTGGATATTCTTTATCAATATCTTTTCCTACTTTTCTCAAAACAGGATCTCCATAAGCAACTATAGGTAATATCATATTATTAATCTATTTTAAAACAAATTTTAGATTGTTTGTTGTCTGTTGTCGGTATGTTTGTTTTCAGTTTTCACAACTCACAACTCACAACTCACAACTATTTAAAGTGCAAAAGTACAAAGTTTGTAACAATAAAGGAATGTTTATAAGTAGATTGAAATAATAGTTTAACAGATTTTATCTATTATATAGATACGATTGTAAAATAATTGTAGCACTAATTTCATCTAGTAATTTTTTATTCTGACGTTGTTTTTTTGATAATCCACTGTCAATCATTGTTTGAAAAGCCATTTTTGAAGTAAAACGTTCATCAATTCTGATAATAGGAATTGAAGGATAAGTTTGTTCTAATTTTTGAACAAATGATTTGATAAGAGCTTCACTTTCACTTGGTTGATTGTTGAGTTGTTTAGCTTCACCTACAACAAATAAACTTACTTTCTCTGCTTTTAAATAATTAGTTATAAAGGTGAAAATAGTCGAAGTTTCAATGGTCGTTAAACCAGAAGCAATGAGTTGTAACTCATCAGTAACAGCAATACCAGTTCTTTTTAAACCATAATCGAAAGCAAGAATTCTACTCATAAGATATTATTTTAAACAAAAGTAAGCAATTTGAGTGGTTCCAATTAAATGGGCTGAAATTCTACAAATGATTGCTATCTTTGCTTTTTAATCTAATTATATGAAAGTATTACAAAAAATAATAGAACAAGCTTGGGATAATAGAGGTCTTTTGAAAGATAAAGATACACAAGATGCAATAAGAGAAGTCATTGATTTGTTAGATTCAGGTAAAGTTCGGGTAGCTGAACCAACCGAAAATGGTTGGAAAGTGAATGAATGGATTAAAAAAGCGGTGGTTCTTTATTTTCCAATTCAAAAAATGGAAACTTTTGAGGTTGGGATTTTTGAATATCATGATAAAATTCCACTAAAAAGAGGATATGCAGCAAAAGGAATCCGTGTTGTGCCACATGCAGTTGCGCGTCATGGTTCTTATATTGCTTCTGGAACTATTCTAATGCCAAGTTATGTTAATATTGGAGCTTATGTAGATTCTGGAACTATGGTTGATACCTGGGCAACCGTTGGTAGTTGTGCTCAAATTGGTAAAAATGTTCATTTAAGCGGTGGTGTTGGTATTGGTGGCGTTTTAGAACCTTTACAAGCTGCTCCTGTAATTATAGAAGATAATGCTTTTATTGGTTCAAGATGTATTGTTGTTGAAGGAGTTCATGTAGAAAGTGAAGCTGTTTTAGGAGCCAATGTTGTTTTAACAGGAAGTACGAAAATTATTGATGTAACTCAGGAAATACCTGTAGAATATAAAGGCAGAGTTCCTGCCAGAAGTGTAGTAATTCCGGGAAGTTATACCAAAAAATTTGCTGGTGGAGATTTTCAAGTTCCATGTGCTTTAATTATTGGAAAACGCAAACCTTCAACAGATTTAAAAACTTCTTTGAACGATGCTTTAAGAGAATACGATGTAGCAGTTTAAATATTTCAAATGGAAGAAAAAAAAATAAAATATTACTCGAATAGTAGACCTGACATGCTAAAATTAATTCCGTCTACTTCAAAAAAGACCTTAGAAATTGGTTGTGGTCGAGGTAATTTTTCTTCACAATTAGTTCAAAAAGGTGTTGAAACTTGGGGAATCGAACCTAATAAAATTTCGGCAGAAAACGCGCAAGAGAAACTATTTAAAGTTTTAGTTGGCACCTTAGATGAAATGTTAAATCAACTACCTGATAATTATTTTGATGCAATTATTTTAAATGATGTTTTGGAACATTTGATTTATCCATGGGAAGATATGAAAAATTTGAAAGGCAAACTTTCGGATAATGGAGTCTTAATTTCTTCCATTCCAAATGTGAGGTATGCGAAAAATTTATTTCATCTTTTATTGATGAAAAATTGGGAATATAAAGAATCAGGGATATTAGACTCAACTCATTTTCGATTTTTTACTAAAAAAAGCATAATATCGATGCACAAAAAAAGTGGATATACAATTCAAAAAATAAAAGGAATAAATGTTACCAAATCAGTTTTGTTTTTTCCTTTCGCTTTAATAGTAAATATTTTCTTTCTATTTACTCAATTAGATATTTTTTATATGCAATATGCAACAGTAGCAATAAAAAGTAGTTAGATGGAGGAAATCATGCAGCAAGAAATTCAAAATACATTAGATACTTTAAAAGAAGGTAAAATTATTATTTATCCAACCGATACTATTTGGGGTATTGGTTGTGATGCAACAAATGTTGATGCTGTCCAACAGATTTATGATATAAATCAACGGAAAGAACAAGAAGGTATGATAATTTTGATGGATTCTATTCAAATGCTTCATAAATATATTCCAGAAGTTCCTGAAGTAGCTTATGATATTATAGAAGAAAGTGAAGATCCAATAACTATAATTTTAGATAATCCAAGAGGTTTAGCTAAAAATTTAATAACTCAGGATAATTCAATTGCGATTAGAATTCCTAAAAATGAATTTTTATTAAAGTTGATTCAAAAATTCAGAAAACCGATTGTTGCTACTTCAGCTCATGTTAATGGTGATAAAATTCCTATGATATATGCTGAAATTAATCCTAAACTATTAAATCAAGTTGATTATGTTGTTAATCTAGAAAGAGAAAAAGTGTCAACAAAATTATCTTCTATCATTAAATTAAAATCCAGCGGACAAGTTTTTATTATCCGAAAATAAATTTCAATGCAGCAAAATAACTATAATTCAGCACTTTCATTGCCAATTTTTGAGTTGATTTCTTCAGTTGCTGATGAAATGAATATAGACACTTTTGTAATTGGCGGATTTGTGCGTGATTACTTTTTGAAACGTGATTTTAAAAAAGATATTGATATTGTTGCAGTTGGAAGTGGAATTGAATTGGCTGAAAAAGTAGCTTCAAAATTACCTAATAAACCCAAAGTTCAGGTTTTTAAAAATTACGGGACAGCAATGTTTCGTTATCAAGATATTGATATTGAATTTGTTGGTGCCAGAAAAGAATCATATTCTGAAGAAAGTAGAAATCCTTCAGTAGAAATTGGAACGCTGGAAGATGATCAAAAAAGACGAGATTTTACCATCAACGCCTTGGCAATAAGTTTAAATAAGAGTAATTATGGAACTTTATTAGATCCGTTTAACGGAATGATGCATTTAGATCAAAAATGTATTAAAACGCCTTTAAATCCTGATATTACCTATTCTGATGATCCACTTAGAATGTTACGTGCTATTCGGTTTGCTACTCAACTTGAGTTTGAAATTCATTCAGATTCCTTTGAAGCAATAAAAAGAAATGCTAATCGTATTGAAATTATTTCTGGAGAAAGAATTGTAGATGAAATAAATAAAATATTATTGACAGATAAACCTTCATTGGGTTTAAAAATGCTCGATGATGCTGAATTGTTACAGCTTATTTTACCAGAAGTTACAGCATTGAAAGGTGTTGAAGAAATGGAAGGGCAAAAGCACAAAGATAATTTTTATCACACTTTTGAAGTTGTTGACAATATTGCTAAAAATACAGATGATGTTTGGTTACGTTGGGCTGCTTTACTACATGATATTGGTAAAGCACCAAGTAAAAAGTTTCATAATACGTTGGGTTGGACGTTTCATGGACACGAGTTTATTGGCTCTAAAATGGTTTATAAATTATTCAAACGTTTACATATGCCTTTGAATAATAAAATGAAATTAGTTCAGAAATTGGTGATGTTAAGTTCACGTCCAATTGTGCTTTCTCAGGAAGTTACTGATTCTGCCGTACGTAGGTTAATTTATGATGCTGGTGAAGACATTGATGCATTAATGACTTTGTGTGAAGCAGATATTACTACTAAAAATCCCAAACGATTTAAAGTTTATCACAAGAATTTTGAACTTGTTCGCCGTAAAATTAAAGAAGTTGAAGAACGTGATCATATTCGTAATTTTCAGCCACCAATTTCAGGTGAATTAATTATGGAAACTTTTAATCTACAACCTTGTAGAGAAATTGGTATGATAAAAGAAGCAATTAAAGAAGCTATTCTAGAAGGAGAAATTCTAAATGAATATGAAGCATCTTTTCAGTTTATGCTTAAAAAAGGAGCAGAACTAGGCTTGAAAATTTAATGTATTTGCAAATTGAAATTAGTTGTTTTAACAATTTGAAATAACTTCTCTAATCTTCTTTTCCCTTTTTGCTAATTGCTATTCGCTTTGTTAGAAAGATTGCATAGTTACTAAATTATAATAAACTTCCTTATTATCCATTAATTCTTGATGTTTACCTTGCTCTACAATTTTACCTTTTTTCATTACCACAATTAAATCAGCTTTTTGGATAGTTGATAAACGGTGTGCTATAACTAAAGATGTGCGATTTTGCATCATTCTATCAAAAGCCTTTTGTACCAATTGTTCCGATTCAGTATCTAAAGCAGAAGTTGCTTCATCTAATACCATTATAGGTGGATTTTTTAAAACAGCACGAGCAATGCTGATTCGCTGTTTTTGTCCGCCCGATAATTTATTTCCACTATCTCCAATATTTGTATTAATTCCCAAAGGTAAGTCAACCACAAATTCGTAGGCATTGGCAATTTTTAATGCCTCAATAACTTCTTCATCCGAAGATTCAATTTTACCAATTAAAACATTGTTTTTAATAGTATCATTAAATAGAAGTGAATCTTGAGTAACTAATCCAATTTTCTGACGTAAAGAGTTTTTAGTCAATGTTTTAATGTCAATTCCATCCATTTTAATTACACCCTCATTTACATCATAAAAACGCGTAATTAAATTAGCGATGGTAGATTTACCACTTCCTGATTGACCAACCAAAGCCACAGTTTGACCTTTTGGTATTGTCAAAGAGAAATTTTTCAAAACCATTTCATCTTCATATTTAAAAGAAATATTTTCAAAACTTACAGCTTCTTCAAAAGAAGCTATTTCAATGGCATTGTTATTATCTGGAATAGTGTCTTCTGTATTTAATATTTCCAAAACTCTTTCTGCAGCTGCATTTCCTTTTCTTACACTATAACCTGCTTTAGAAATTGCTTTAGCTGGGGTTAAAATATTGTATGCCAATCCGATATATGAAAGAAAAATTGCTGGATCTAAACTTTTGTCAACAAAAACTAAATTACCTCCATACCATAGTAAACCTGCTATTACCAAAATTCCTAAAAATTCACTTGCTGGTGATGCCAGGTTTTGTCGATTCAATAATTTATTAGAAATGGAGAAAAACCGTTCAGTTGAGGTCTGAAATTTATTATTGAAGTTATTTTCAGAATTAAAACTTTTAATCACTTTTAATCCAGTGATAGTTTCATCTAGAAGTGATAAAAAATGTCCTTGTTCTTGTTGTGCTTTATCGGATTGTCTTTTTAATTTTTTACCGATTGCAGAAATGATAAATCCTGAAATAGGAATAAAAATAAACACAAACAAAGTTAATTTTGGACTCAAAAAGAACATTGTGAAAATAGTAAACAAGATTGTAAGTGGCTCTCTTACAATAAGTTCTAAAATTGATAAGAATGAATGTTGAATTTCTAAAACATCAGTCGAAATTCTTGAAATGACATCACCTTTTCGTTTTTCGGAGAAAAATGAAATAGGCAAAGTAACTATTTTACTGTAAAGTTCATTTCTTAAATCGCGTAATACACCATTTCGTAAGAAAGTGATGAAGTACATTGCCAAATAATTAAAGATATTTTTTAGTAAGAAAATTGAAATAATTACGATAATCATATAGGTTAATACCTGAAATTTACCATCATCCTCAATGGCATGGGAAATGTAATAATTTAAAGAATCAACAAAGAAATCTTTTGAAGTTAGAATTCCGTCATAAATTGGTTTTGTGCTTACGGGTTTTAAATTTGTATCATCAAACAATACTTTTAACATAGGAATCAATGCTACAAAGGAAAGAGCACTGAATAAAGCGTAAAAAATATTGGCTATGATATTTAAAATACCATAAATTTTATAAGGTAAAGCAAAACGGAATATCTGTTTAAAATAATTCATTTATTGAATTTAGGTTGATAAAATATTTTTTTAAGGAATATAACTCTAAATTTGATTACAACTTTAATTCTTTTATAATTCTTTGAATTTTAGCATCTAAATGGGCTTCAACAGAATTTACATTTTCAATTGTATCTAACGGCAATTTAACACTGAAATAAAATTTTATTTTAGGTTCGGTACCACTTGGTCTTGCAGCAATTGAAGTTCCGTCTTCCATTTCGTAAATAAGTACGTTGGATTTTGGAATATCCATCAAGATTTCTACACCTGTAAGTATATTTTTACGAATAGAAGATTGATAATCATTTAAATAAACAACTTTTGAACCATCGATTTCAGTGAGTGGATTTTCTCTTAAATCTACCATCATTTGGGCAATTATTTCAGCGCCATCCATTCCTTTCTTTACAATTGAAATTAAATGTTCTTTATAAAAGCCATGTTTGATATAAAGATTCAATAGTTCTTCATAAAATGAACTTCCTTTTGTTTTAGCATCAGCGGCAATTTCACAAGCAAGAAGTGTAGCAGTAACAGCATCTTTATCGCGGATAAAATCACCAACCATAAATCCGAAACTTTCTTCTCCACCACCAATAAACTCTTGATGACAATTTTCGCGTATCATGCTAGCAATCCATTTAAAACCAGTTAAACCAATTTTGCATTCAACTCCATAACTAGTTGCAATGTCTTTCACTAAATTAGTAGAAACTATGGTAGAACCGATAAATTGATTTCCATTGAGTTTTTCGGCTTCTTTCCATTTTTTAATCAGAAAATCACACATCATACTCATC
>JAUYUF010000235.1 GCA_030694835.1 Flavobacteriaceae bacterium
CTAAACAATCAGAAGAACGATTAATCAATCCTGAAGAAAAAACATTTACTGGATTCGTTTTTAAAATTCATGCTAATATGGATCCCAATCATCGCGACCGATTAGCATTTATTAAAATTGTTTCAGGGATTTTTAAAAGAAATGCACCTTATCTTCATGTTCGACATCAGAAAAAAATGAAATTTTCAAGTCCAAACACATTTTTTGCTGAGAAGAAAGAAATTGTAGAAGAGTCATTTCCTGGTGATATTGTTGGATTGCATGATACGGGAAACTTTAAAATTGGGGACACTTTAACGGAAGGTGAAATGATTAACTTTAGAGGAGTTCCAAGTTTTTCACCGGAGCATTTTAGATATATCAATAATGCTGATCCTTTAAAATCTAAACAATTATTTAAAGGTATTGACCAATTGATGGATGAAGGTGTAGCACAATTATTTACACTAGATTACAATGGAAGAAAAATTATTGGAACAGTTGGTGCTCTTCAATATGAAGTAATTCAATATCGCTTAGAACACGAATATGGAGCAAAATGTTCTTATGAAAATATCAATATCCATAAGGCTTGCTGGGTTCATCCAGATGATGAAAGAAATGAAGAATTTAAAGAATTTCTTAGAGTAAAACAACGTTATTTAGCAAAAGACAAACAAAATCAATTGGTATTTTTAGCTGATTCTCCTTTTACAATTCAAATGACACAACAAAAATATCCATCGGTTAAATTACACTTCACAAGTGAATTTGACAATTTAAAAAAATAAGTATAACCATAAAATAAATACATATGAAAGACGGATTATATGCTTCGTTAAAAACTACAAAAGGAACAATTCTAATTAATCTTGAGTTTGAAAAAACACCTGGAACTGTTGGAAATTTTGTTGCTTTAGTTGAAGGTAATTTAGAAAATAAAGTAAAACCTCAGGGAACTCTCTATTATAACGGATTAAAATTTCACCGTGTAATCGCCGATTTTATGATTCAGGGAGGATGCCCATTAGGAACTGGAACAGGATCTCCAGGATATAGTTTTGATGATGAGTTTCATCCAACTTTAAAACATGATAAACCGGGAATATTATCAATGGCTAATTCGGGTCCAGCATCAAACGGAAGTCAATTCTTTATAACTCATGTTGCAACACCATGGTTAGACAACAAACACACCGTTTTTGGAGAAGTAATTGAAGGACAAGATGTAGTTGATACCATTGCGCAAAATGATATATTAGAATCTATTGAAATTATTAGAGTTGGTGATGTTGCTAATAATTACAAGGCAGTTGAAGCTTTTAGAACCTTTGAAGGCAGCCTTTTAAAAAGAGCTGAAGCAGCTAAAAAAGAGCAAGATGATTTGTTAGAAAGCGTTTCTGCTGGTTATGATCAAACCAATAGCGGATTAAGATATAAAATCCTTCAAAAAGGTAATGGAACACAAGCTCAAAAAGGTAAAACGGTTTCAGTTCACTATAAAGGAATGTTGTTAGATGGTACTACTTTTGATTCATCATATTCTAGAAAAGAACCAATTGAGTTTACATTAGGAGTTGGGCAAGTAATTGCTGGTTGGGATGAAGGAATTCAATTATTAAAAGTAGGCGACAAAGCGCGTTTTGTAATCCCATCAGATTTAGCTTATGGAAGTCGTGGAGCTAGTGGTGTAATTCCACCAAATGCAACACTCATTTTTGATGTTGAATTGATGAAAGCATAATGACTTCATTAAATTAAACTTATAAAAATATCCCGCTTTTAGCGGGATATTTCAGTTAAGGGGGAATTGAGTATTATTAAAATTTATTATTTTTTCAATCCTCTAACATATAGAACTGTTAACCAAATTTCTTCATCAGTAATTTTTTTGAAGTTTGGCATATCATCTCTTCCGTTTTTAATTTTGTAAAATAATTCACCATCTGTTTGAGCATGAAAAGCAACTGAAGAAAAATCACCTAAATCACCTTTAACACTTTTTGCTTTGGGACCATCACCTTTTCCAGTAGCACCATGACAGGCTTTACAATGCTTAGAATATAATAATTTGGCTTCTTCTAAATTATCATCTGTTGCTTTAACTGGACTTTTTATTGCTTTATCTTTTGCAGGAACTACCCAATCTTGATCTACCGTAAAAGACACTAACGATATTGCAAAAATTGCAGTCATAAAAATAACACTTACATGTTTCATAATTCTAAATTTAAATTGATTAATTATTAAGTTTTAACAATAACTGAGCCCTTTTCATAGCTATTTTATTTTTTTTAAAATATTGACCTTTTCATAATTATAACCTTCAAACATAATTGCTATTGCTATTTTAGTTAAAAAAGTAAACAATAAAAAACCTAAAGAGAATACCATAACTGCTGTTTGAATCTCAGTCATAGAAGGCTTATAAACATAAATCTGACCTAAAACATCTGGAGTAAATCCAGGAATAATAAGTGCCATTCCTTTTTCAATATAAACACTGAAATAAATTAAAACAGCACCTATGTTTAAAGTAATAAAGTTTTTACGTGTTTTGGGCACTAAAAATAAGAAGAAGGCAATTACTCCCATTATAATGGATCCCCAACTATAAAATACTATTTCTTTATTATCTCCCAATCCAAAAAGTAAGTATTCCCAATACAATAAATGTTCTGTTCCTGAATAAAATTCTTTAAACAATTCAGCTACTGTAAAGAACAAATAAATAAACATGGAATAAACCATCAATTCAGCAATTGTAAATAACGCTTCATTTTTGATTTCAAATTTGGTATACTTTCTCAATAATTGAAATAATATTAAAAGAATTGCTGGACCTGAACAAAATGCTGATGCTAAAAATCTTGGTGCTAATAAGGCACTATTCCAAAAAGGTCTAGCTGGCAACGCATTGAATAAAAATGCAGTAACTGTATGAATACCAACAGCCATTGGAACACTTGCTAAGACTAAAAATAACACTAATTTTTTATTATATTCTTTCTTATTAAATGCACTATATAATAAATGAATTACTACAGTGGCATTAATTATAAAGTATGCAAAAAGCACAAAGAAATCCCAAGCCAAAATTGAATAGGGAAAATTCATTGTTCCAACAAAAGGTAACATATGCCAGAATCTAAGAGGATGACCAATATCTACTACCACAAAGGCAATACTCATAATAACTGCGCAAACCGCTAGTAATTCACCAAAAATTACTATTTCTTTAATTGGCCCCCAATGATAGATATAGGCTGGAATAACAAGCATAACTGCGGCGGCGGCAACTCCTACTAAAAAAGTGAAATTTCCAATGTAAAAGGCCCATGAAACTGAATCACGCATATTGGTTGTTATTAAGCCATCGGTTAATTGACCATAATATCCGTAAGCACCCCAAAGGGTTAAGATTGTTAAGAATATTAACCAAGCGAAGTAATATTTTCCGCCTTGAAAAATTATTTTTAAACTGCCTGTTAAAAAACGAGAAAAATTCATATATCAATTATTTGAATATTTTAAAATCAATTTTATTATTTAACACTTCAATTCTAACCAAAATAGTAGTAGAATTTAGGTTGTGTGTTTAATTCCTGTTTTAATACCAATACGCGTTTATTATCCAATATATACCTAACCTCACTTTCTGGATCTAATAAATTTCCAAATTTTCTTGCACCTACAGGACAGATTTCAACACAAGATGGATATTTACCTTTTCTAACTCGTTGAACACAGAAAGTGCATTTTTCTACAACACCCTTTTGTCTTGGTCTATTTCCTAAATAGTGTACATCAGTATTAATTTCTTCTGTTGGAATAGTTGGTTCTCCCCAATTAAAGTGTCTTGCTCCGTAAGGACAAGCAGCCATACAATATCGGCAACCAATACACCAATTATAATCTACCACTACAATTCCGTCTTTTTCTTGCCAAGTTGCTTTTGCTGGACAAACAGTCACACATTGAGGATTTCTACATTGCTGACATTGAACTGGAAAATAGAAGTGTCCTTTTTCTGGCACTTTTTCGTGATCATAATTGATGTTAGAATGATGTAAATCTACTCCTCTCTC
Organism: Flavobacteriaceae bacterium; assembly: GCA_030694835.1. Taxonomy (GTDB): domain Bacteria; phylum Bacteroidota; class Bacteroidia; order Flavobacteriales; family Flavobacteriaceae; genus JAGXRT01. The sequence continues at coordinate 4,068 of JAUYUF010000235.1, forward strand.
TTTTTCCATCTCCAACACTTGAATCCATTGAATTTGAGGATCACGTGATTGATTATTTTCTTTAACACAAGCCGTTACACATTTTCTACATCCAATACATCTAGAAATATCTAAAGCATATCCGAATAAAACTCCTACCATGGCAGGTTCATCAGAAACAGTAAATTCTTTTCCGTATCTTTTTTTATATTTTTCTGCTAAATTTTTAACGATTTCATCTTTTTCCTCAGGAGTTAACTCTCTAAAATTTCCTTGAAGAAATTCATCAATCTCTTTCATATTACAACCTGAAAGAGCTAGAGTTGAAAAAGTAGCTAGAGATATGTTTTTTAAGAACGACCTTCTTTTATTATCATTTTTCATTACTTTCTATGTTTTCAGATTTTTTAACTAATTTAATATCCTCTTGCTTCATAGGAGCAGGATCTGGCTTTAACTTTTTAAATTTAGGTGTATGCGGATTATGACAACTAACACATAATAAATAATGCTTTTTACCATTCCATTCTCCAGTTCTCTTACCATGTACTCCAACCTTCCAATCTCTATATTTCTCACCATGGCATTGCCCGCATAATTTATATGATTCTTTAAAATCCAACAATTTACCATTGGCTAATCGCAAAGAATCTCTTTGTTTAATATCGTGACAATCTAAACACCACCTATTTTCACTATCATGTTTAAACGATATATCATCATGCCATTCTACTAAATCTCTCCTAACGGGATTAGGATCTTGATATCCATGACAATCATTACATGGGAAAATACCGTCAGTAAAAGGAGGTGGATCAACAGCGTATTCATCTATAGTACTTACTTTTTTAACTTCAACTATATCTTCTGTTCCTTCATGCGAATCAACTTTTTTAACATCCATGTCTTTTGAAGTACATGAAATTAGGAAAATGAAAAATAAAGTCAGAAGTAAACTAGTTAGACTTATATTATTAATTAATCGATTTTTCATAAAATAAAAAATTTCATTTATCTTCAAATATATATTGTTTTTGTAACATTTATTACAACAAAAATCATGTTTTCATCAATTTGTATTCATTCTAAATAATAATTATTATATTTTCAATAATCCTATAACAAAAAAATGCTCCAAGTTGGAGCATCTAATTTTAATATATACAAAATAATTTATAATTCTTTCCACTTGATATTACACCCCATACTTGGTTTTTGAGGACAATGATTTTCCTTATTTTCTAATAAACAATCCATAGCATATTTTAAATCATAAGCAGTAATTGGAATTCCATTTTGTGGACGAGAATCATCCAATTGTCCTCGATAAATCAATTTTAAATCGGCAGCAAATAAATAAATGTCAGGAGTGCAGGCAGCATCATAAGCCTTTGCAACATCTTGTGTTTCATCATATAAATAAGGGAATGGATAATTATTTTTAAGCGCATTTTCTTTCATTAATTCAGGTGAATCATCTGGATAATTTGCCACATCATTTGAAGAAATTGCAATAAATGAAATTCCTTTGATTTGATAATCATTAGCAATTTTAACCAAACCTTCATTAACATGAATTACATAGGGACAATGGTTACAAATAAACATTATTACAGTTCCTTTATCGCCTTTTAAAGTAGCAAGTGACTTTTCTTTTCCTGAAACAGTATCAGTTAAACTAAAATTAGGTGCAATTGTTCCTAAAGACAACATATTTGAATAAGTTCTAGCCATAAATCAGTCAATTTTCGTAAGTTTATCGAGTAAATTTAACCATTTATTTTTAAAGTGATTTATATTATTTAAACGATGATTGATACCATAACATTTGAAGATTTTCAAAAAATAGATATCAGAACTGGAACTATTATCCAAGTTAATGATTTTCCAAAAGCTCGAAAACCTGCTTATCAATTAACCATCAATTTTGGTGCTTTAGGCATTAAAAAATCGAGTGCCCAAATTGTTGATTTATATTCAAAGGAAGATTTACTAAATAGACAAATTATTGCGATTGTTAATTTTGCTCCAAAGCAAATTGCTACTTTTATAAGTGAATGTTTAGTGTTGGGAATTGCTAATGAGCGCAATGAAATAGTATTATTAAAATCAAATAAATTAACGGTTAACGGAACTCCAATAAGTTAAAATGGCAGCAATTGAAGCTTTAGTTTTATTACGTGATTCATTAGTAGGCGAACTTCACTTTGATGAACTTCACAAAACCATTTATGCTACGGATGCTTCGGCTTACAGAATAATTCCGACCGCAGTTGCTTTGCCAAAAAATGAAATAGACTTAAAAAAAATCGTCTATTTTGCTAAAAATAATAACATTTCTCTTACATTAAGAACCGCTGGGACTTCATTGGCTGGTCAAACTGTAGGCAGTGGAATTATTGTTGATGTTTCAAAATATTTCACTAATATTATTTCTTTTGATGAGCACAACAAAACGATTATTGTTCAGCCTGGTGTTATTCGCGATGAACTGAATTTGTTTTTAAAACCCTATGGATTATTTTTCGGACCCAACACTTCAACTTCAAATCGTTGTATGATTGGCGGAATGGTAGGCAATAATTCATCAGGCACAACTTCAATTCGTTTTGGAGTTACACGCGATAAAATTGTTTCATTAAAAACGATTCTAAGCGATGGTTCTGAAGTTGAATTTAGTGAATTAACATCAAATCAATTCCTCGAAAAAGTTAATCTAAATACTTTAGAAGGTACTATTTACAAGTTTTTTTTTAATGAATTATCGAATAAATTAATTCAGGAAGAAATAATTTCAGAATTTCCACATCCAGAAATACATCGTAGAAATACAGGTTATGCAGTGGATGAATTATTAAAATCAGATTTGTTTGGAGGAACTGAACCAATAATAAACATAGCTAAATTACTTTGCGGGAGTGAAGGAACATTAGCAATTACAACTGAAATCACCTTAAAATTAGACACCTTACCTCCTACTTATAATATCTTAATTGCATCTCATTTTAACAGTATTCAAGAAAGTTTAGAAGCAACAGTTATTGCTATGAAACACAATCTTTATTCGTGTGAATTAATGGATAAAACAGTGTTGGATTTAACAAAAAACAATAGAGAACATATTAAAAATAGATTTTTCATTAAAGAAGATCCAAAAGCTGTATTAATGTTAGAAGTTGCTTCAAATTCATTAGAAGATGCAGAAAAACAAGCTAATTCTTTAATTCAAGATTTAACAAACCATGGTTTTGGATATGCACATCCTAAGATTTACAGAACTGATATTGATAAAGTTATTTCGCTCAGAAAAGCTGGTTTAGGCTTACTGGGAAGTATTGTTGGTGATGAAAAAGCAGCAGATTCTATTGAAGATACTGCCGTTAAAATTGAAGATTTACCCAATTATATCGCCGAGTTTACCAAAATGATGGATAGTTATGGACAAAAAGCTATTTATTATGCACATGCTGGAGCCGGAGAATTACATTTACGACCCATTTTAAATCTCAAAAAGAAATCGGATGTGGTACTTTTTAGAACGATTGCTTTTGAAGTAGCAAAATTGGTTAAAAAATATAAAGGCTCGTTAAGTGGTGAACATGGAGATGGTATGGTTCGGGGTGAATTTATCCCTTTTATGATAGGTAAAAATAATTATGAATTATTAAAACGTCTTAAAATAACTTTTGATCCAAATAATATTTTAAATCCCAGCAAAATTGTAGATGCACCTCCAATGGATGAAAATCTACGTTTTGTAGCTGATAGAAATGAACCTGAAATCTCAACTTTATTAGATTTTTCTGATAGTTTAGGGGTGTTAAGAGCCTCTGAAAAATGTAATGGATCTGGTGATTGTCGTAAATTAATATCTGCTGGAGGCACTATGTGTCCAAGCTACAGAGCAACGTTAAATGAAAAAGATACCACAAGAGCCAGAGCCAATGCATTACGTGAATTCTTGACGAATTCGAATAAGACCAATAAATTCAATCAACAAGAATTATATGACATTTTAGAATTGTGCATAAGTTGTAAAGCATGCGCAAGTGAATGTCCGAGCAATGTTGATATGGCAACTTTAAAAGCAGAATTTTTGTACCAGTACCAAAAAGAAAACGGGAGTTCACTGCGAACCAAACTTTTTGCATTCAATTATAGATTAAATCATTTTGGTATTTTATTCCCTGCTATAACTAATTATTTACTGAATTTAGATTTTATTAAAAAGCTATTAGGAATAGCTAATCAGCGAACTATTCCAAAATTACAATCGTTCACTTTAAGAACTTGGATTAACAAAAATCAACAAAAGATAAAAATTACAAATCCTATCAAAAAAGTATATTTATTTATTGATGAATACACTAATTTTTATGATGTTGAAGTTGGAATAGATACCATTAAATTATTGACTCATTTAAATTATGAAGTACTAATTATTAATCATGAAGAAAGTGGAAGAAGTTTTATTTCAAAAGGATTTTTAAAACAAGCTAAAAAAGTAGCCAATAAAAATATTGATATTTTTAAGAATTTAATTGATGAAAATACACCGTTAATTGGTATTGAACCTTCTGCTATTTTAGGCTTTAGAGATGAATATATCCGATTAGCTGATGACAAAAAGATGGCTAAAAAATTAGCTATAAACGCCTTTACAATTGAAGAATTTATTAAAAATGAAATAGATTTAGAAAATATATATGCTGATTCTTTTAATGACGAACATTGTACAATTAAAATTCATGGACATTGTCATCAAAAATCATTAAGTAGTATAGAATCAACTCAGGCAATGTTATCACTTCCAAAAAACTACCAAGTAACCATTTTAAATACAGGATGTTGCGGAATGGCAGGTGCATTTGGTTACGAAAAAGAGCATTATGAATTTAGTATGCAAATTGGAGAAACCAGCGTTTTCCCAAGAATTCGAAATTTATCCCATCAAACCGAAATTGCTTCAGCTGGCACGAGTTGTAGACATCAAATATATGATGGAACAAGACGAGTTGCAGAACATCCTATTACTATTTTAAAAAATGCATTGAAATAAATAGTAAATTTATATCTATTAACTGTTATAAAAAATAAGTTATGGATACAAAACAATTAACACAACTACGTAATTTCTTCATTAAAGCTTTTTTAATAGGACTAGCAGCCTTTTTAATCTTGCTATTTGGAACTATTTTTATTTGGGATATTTGGTCTTCATTTATCCAAACAAAACTTAATGTTGAACCTGCAATTTTAGGAGAACTGGTTGTAAATTCATTTTTACTAACAAGAATGATTATTATCTTTTTATTTTTAGTCCCTGCAATTGCTCTTCATGTAATTATTAAAAAATCTAAATAAAGAAAGGGCTGAAAATCAGCCCTTTCTTTATTTAAATTAAAACGGTTTAGTATAATATAAATCGGCTCCGGGACCTAACGGCCATCCAAAATAAATCCAAACAAATAGTAACAATGTCCATAAAATAGTAAATACGAATGTATACGGAATCATAACTGAAATAATAGTTCCAATTCCAGCTTTTTTATCATATTTCTGAACAAATGCAATAATCAAAGCAAAGAAACTCATCATAGGAGATATGATATTGGTGATACTATCACCAATTCTAAATACTGCTTGTGATAATTCAGGTGAGTATCCCATCAACATAAAAATTGGGATAAAAATAGGAGCCATTATGGCCCATTTAGCGGAAGCACTTCCCATTACCATATTTACTGTACCTGCAAAGAAAATAAACAAAACCATCAATACATATACATTTAAATCTGCTGCCATTAATGCCTCAGCTCCGGTAACAGCAACATAAATACCTAAATTACTTTCTTTAAAATAAGCAACAAACTGAGCTGCAAAAAACACCAGCACCAAATAAGTTGCCATTGTTTTCATACTATCAGCCATCCCATTCATAACATCGGTATCATTTTTAAACTTACCAATAGCTACTCCATAAGCAATACCAGCTGATCCAGCTACTAAGAATAATAATGTAACAACGCCTTCTAATAAAGGAGATTTAAGTAATGAACCTCCTGGACCTCTAAAATAACCATCTAAAGGAATAGTTCCAACTAAAATTATAAGGATATAAACACCAAAAATTATAGTGGCCCATAGTAATCCTTTTTTTTCTTCCTTTGATAATTGTTCGAGTTTTTCAGGAACAATTTCATCAGAGTGATATTCTCCTAAGCGAGGAACAACAATTTTCTCTGTTACAAATGTACCTGCAAATGCAATCATGAAAGTAGATACAAACATAAAATAATAGTTAGCAGTAGCATTTACTTGATAAGCAGGATCAATAATTTGTGCAGCTTCTTGTGATAATCCAGCCAATAAAGGATCAATAGTTCCTAATAATAAATTAGCACTAAATCCGCCGGAGACACCTGCAAAAGCAGCTGCCATACCCGCAATTGGATGACGACCAACAGCCATAAAAATAATACCAGATAATGGAATTAGCAATACATATCCTACATCACTTGCTGTATTTGATAAAACACCTGCAAATACAATTACAAAAGTTAAAAGTTTTCTTGGAGATGAAAGCACTAAAAGTCTAATAACTACACCAATTAATCCACTTTTTTCTGCAATACCAATTCCCAACATGGCAACTAATACAATACCAAGTGGCGCAAAACTAGTAAAATTAGTAACCGTTTTTTGAAAGATAAAATGCAAACCATCAATTGATAATAAATTTTTAACAGGAATAATTTCATGAGTTGCAGGATGAGCAACTTGCCAATCTAACAATCCTCCAAGTCCAGATACAGCTAGGGTAATTAAAGCAAAAAGCAAGAATAAAGTTGCCGGATGTGGTAAAGCATTACCTACAATTTCAATTCCATTAAGAAAACGTTGAAACAACGATATTTTTTTATTTTTATTTGTCATTATTTTAAATTTAAAGCCGTAAATATATAAAAACTAACATCATACAAACATGAGTTTTATCAATAAATCATTTTTTATATGATTATTTTTTAATTTATTTATATTTTTTATCTAAAAATTTATAAATGAGGTGTTTATTAGTTTTATATTTTATGTATTTACTAATATTAAATTATACTTATCAATTAAAAACAACTATTTCTTTGTATTGAAAATGACTTAAAAAAGAATAATAATCTAAAAGTAAAATTGACATTTTACAATAATATAGAGAAAATAATTACCAGTTAATTTTTTTGATTCCATTTCTTTCTAAATATAAATTAGCTTTACTGAAATGCTGATTTCCAAACCAATAACCTCTATTTGCGCTTAAAGGAGAAGGATGCCCTGTAGATAAAATACAATGTTTATTAGTGTCTATTAGTCTTATTTTATTTTTTGCAAATCCTCCCCATAGCATAAAAACTACATGATGTTTTTGAGCTGAAATTATTTTAATAACTTCATCAGTAAATATTTCCCAACCTTTTTGCTGATGAGAACCTGCTTCATGGGCTCTAACTGTTAAAGTTGCATTTAATAGCAAAACTCCTTGTTCTGCCCATCGAGTTAAATCACCGCTTTTTGGATATGAAACACCCATATCAACAGTAATTTCTTTAAAAATATTAATTAAAGATGGAGGATGTGGAATTCCATCGTGTACTGAAAAACATAGTCCGTTGGCTTGATTTTGACCGTGATATGGATCTTGACCAATAATAACAACTTTAACATCAGAAAAAGGACAAGCATTGAATGCTGCAAAAATTTCAGAACCTTTTGGAAAACATTGATGTGTAGCATATTCTTTCTTTACAAAATCAGTTAAATTTTTAAAATATGACTTTTTAAATTCTTCACTTAATACTTCTTTCCAACTATTTTCAATTGTTATTTCCATTTTCTAAAAGATAAGAATGTCTAAAGTCAACTATTCTGCTTAATTTTGTTTGCTTCAAATATAATATTTTGATGGGTAATATCGCAGAAAAAACATTAACTGATTTAGAATTTTATACAGTACTTAGAAGTATTGAAAAATATTGTCTAACTGATTTAGGTAAGAAAAATGTTCAATCAATCAGACCAATTTCACAGAGAAATAAATTGCTTTCAGAACTTTCTCAAACTTTTGAATATGTTTCTTCTTTCGAAAATAATAATCGAATTCCAACTCATTATTTTGATGACATCACTAAAGAAATTCATTTGTTAACAATTGAAAATAGCTATTTAGAACCTGCATCATTTTTGAAAATTGCTTCTTTAACAAATACTGTTTTAGAAATTTTAAAATTTCTTAAAAAATTTGAAATCTTATATCCAACATTAACTCAACAATCTTCAAATTTAACTTTTGAGTCTATAATTGTTGTTGAAATCAATAAAATTATTGCTCCGTTTGGAACAGTTTTAGATACTGCTTCACCTAATTTAAAGCAAATAAGAAAATCAGTTTCTGAAGTAAGAAGTCAAATTACAGACGGATTTAACAAAGCACTTTCAAAATTTAATGGATTAGGCTACTTAGATGATATTCGTGAATCTGTAATGGAAAATCACCGAGTTTTAGCAGTATTGGCGGCTCATAAAAAGAAAGTGAAAGGCTTATTTTTAGGAACATCAAAATCTGGAAGTATTGCTTTTATTGCTCCTGAAGTATCGCTTCATTTCACAAGAGAATTACAAGATTTAGAATATCAAGAGAAAGAAGAAATCATCAAAATATTAAAAAAATTGACTGATGAATTACGTCCTTATCAAAATATTTTAATCAATTATCAAAACTATTTAATTCATATAGATACTGTTAGTGCTAAGGCAAAATATTCAATTTCAATTAAAGCAACGCTTCCAACTATTGTAGACGATAAAAGACTATTCCTTAAAAATGCATATCATCCAATATTGTTAGAACTCAACAATCAGAAAAAAATTAAAACAATTCCTCAAAGTTTTGAATTGAATGAAAAACAGCAAATAATTGTTATTTCTGGACCTAATGCAGGTGGAAAAAGTATTACGCTTAAAACAGTTGGAATTTTACAATTAATGATTCAAAGTGGGATTTTAATTCCTGTTCATGAACGCAGTGAAATGTTTTTATTTGATACTATTTTAACAGATATTGGAGACAATCAATCTATTGAAAATCATTTAAGTACCTATAGTTATCGTTTAAAAAACATGCGACAGTTTTTAAAAAAATGTCAAGAAAATACACTTTTTTTAATCGATGAATTTGGAACAGGAAGTGATCCAGAATTAGGCGGAGCATTAGCAGAAGTTTTTTTAGAAGAATTTTACCATCGAAAAGCATTTGGAATCATAACAACTCATTATGCTAATCTTAAAATTTTAGCAGATGAACTTCCAAATGTTGTCAATGCCAATATGCAATTTGATGAAAAAACATTGGAACCACTTTATCATTTATATATTGGGCAACCTGGAAGTTCATTCACTTTTGAAGTGGCTCTTAAAAATGGCATTCCTTTTAATATTATCAATAGAGCTAAAAAACGGGTTGAAAAAGGAAAAGTTCTTTTAGATAAAACCATTTCAAAACTTCAAAAAGAGCGCAATAAATTACAAAAAACATCAGAAATACTTGAAATTGAAAAAGATAGAGTTATAGAAAGTTCCGAAAATTTACAAGATACTCAAGATAAAATGCAGCAAAAATTGACTCAATTTTATGAGTTGTATGATCAAAATCAGAAGATGTTAGTTTATGGCAGAAAAGTAAATGAGCTGGCCAATAAATATTTTCAATCTGATAATAAAAAGCAATTTTTGGCAGATTTTAATTTATGGATTGCAACAGAAAAGGAAAAATACCAAAAGAAAAATCCACCCAAACCAGTTGTTAAAACAGCATCTAAAAAAATAATTAAAAAAGCCGAATTAGAAGATCTTAAAAAACAAGAAGAATTAATAGTTACCGAAAAAGAAGTGCTAAAAGAAATAGAAAAAATTAAAGTAGTAGTTGAAGAAACTAAAAAGATTGAACTCGAAAAAAAGAAGAATTATAAATTTAACATCAATGACCAAGTTAGATTATACGACGGAAATGCCTGTGGAACTATTGATAAAATTGAGAAAAATATTGCAACTGTAAACTATGGAATCTTTACCACAAAAGTGTCAATTGATCAACTAGAATTGGTTCAAAAGGCAAAAAAGTAATCATTTAAGTATACAAAATTTTGATTTGTTTAAATGTTTGTAACTTTAAAAACAATTTTCTACTTTTAACACATTACAATAAAGCATTTTATGAATAAATTTCTTCAAGCATTTACAGTATTTATCATCTGGTCTGTTATTGCTTTATTGTTTCATTTTTATTTCAGTAATTCTATTTTAGGAGAATGCAGTAATCCTCACACTCAGAATACCGAGAATGATTTCAATACAAATTATATTCAAGAAAATAAATCAGAACTATTCTTAATTTCTGATGAAAACGGCAAGAAAATATTTGAATTTGAAGGTAATTTTAAAATCAGTTCCAAATCTGATTCTGTATTAATTCCAGACAGTTTTCAACCAATTAAAGATTCAATTAAAAATTATTTAGATAAGTATAATTCTACCAATTTATTCATAGTAGTCAATTATTTAAAATCAGAAATAAATACTACTTCTGGAGAAAATTTAGGACAAAAAAGAGGACAATTTCTAAAGAATTGGCTTTCAAATTCAGGAATTCCTTCAGATAGAATTACTATAGAATCACAATTAACTGAATTTGATTTTAATGAAAATCATCTTTTTGAAGGTGCCATTTCATTATACTTCAAAGATTTAGTAAGCTTAAGAGCAAGTAACGCAACAGAAATTGTTACTAATAAAACTTTGCGTTTTTCATTTGGAAATCAAAGTTTTAGACCTACTGATGAGTTGATAGATTATGTTTTAGAATTAAAATCATTCTTAAGTCAATATCCAAATAAAAAAGTACATGTTGTTGGTCATACAGATAGTGAAGGAGATGCCACTTTTAATTATAATATAGGCTTAAAACGAGCTCAGTTTGTGAAGGATTTTTTGATTTCTCAACAAATTGAAACCTATAAAATTATAACTGAATCTAGAGGTGAAACAGAACCAATAGCAGATAATACAACTCGCGAGGGTAAATCATTAAACCGACGAATCGAAATAATAATCAAATAACTTACCTCCTATGTTCCTCAACATTTTTACAAACCAAAATACGTTACATCTTCTAGAATTATTTCTTTGGATGTTAGGTGCTTTTTTAATTGGATGGTTTTTTGCAAAATCTATTTACTCCAAAATTCATCAAGAAGAAATTAAAGATTTTAAGAATCAAGTTGAATTATTTGAAGAAGAAATTAATACAACTATTAAAGCTAGAAAAACTTATGAACGCGGAATTATGGTTCCAAAAATTAGCACTATTTCTACTGACAAAACACCTGATGATTTAAAACAAATAAAAGGTATCGGTCCTATTTTAGAAAGCAAATTAAATGAATTTGGAATATATACTTTTGAACAAATCACTCTTTTAACAGATGCTGATTTAGATAAAATTGCTGAAGTTACCACCTTTGGAAAAAGTAAAATTTTAACTGATGATTGGATTGGGCAAGCTAAAGAATTACAACAAGCAAAACTATTTTAACAAAAAACTCGAAGATATCTTCGAGTTTTTTGTTTTATTTATTCTTCTTCGTCTTCCTCTTCATCAAAAGAATCCATTTCTTGCTCATAAAACTCATATGCTTTATCTAATAGAATAGCAACTTCTTCTTCTAAATTAACGCCATCTTCCGCTTCTAAATCATCCATCCACTCTACTTCATCAGTAGCGATATTGAGAATAAAACTTGGAAATTCAGTATGGACAACAAACAAATCCTCAGGAAATTGACTGTTATCAGCTAATAAAAATTTAGGTATGTTCATAATGATTTGTTTTTATAAGTTTTTTTGATAAATAATTAAATCGGATAAAAAGCATTATTGCTGATGAACTTAAACCAGCCAATAAACCAATCCAAATTCCGACGGCTCCAAAGTTAAGAAAAATTCCTAGAATGTAACTCACCGGAAATCCAATAATCCAATAGGCAATAAAAGTTAAATAAGAAGGTATTTTAAGGTCTTGCAAACCTCTTAAAGCGCCTAAAAAGATGACTTGAAAACCATCAGAAATTTGAAATAATGCTGCAATAATAAGTAATTGCGAGGCAATAGCTACTACTTCAAGATTATCGGTAAATATATATGGAAGATAATTTTTAAACAATAAAAAAGCTATTGAAAATCCAAACATGATTAAAAAAACAAGTAGAAAATTAGAAAAAGCAATTCTTCTTAACTCAATATAATTTCCCATTCCTTTTTGATTTCCAACTCTTATAGTTGCCGCAACACTCAAGCCAGATGCAATCATAAAAGTAGCTGTAGCAAGTTTTATTGCAATCTGATTTGCTGCTTGTGGAAAAGCTCCTAAAGTTCCTGCTAAAATAACGGTAGCCGAAAATATTCCTATTTCAAACAACATTTGCAATGCAGATGGAAAACCAATATTAATAATCTTCTTAAAAACTTGAAAATCTAAATGTGCTTTCTTAATTCTCACCAAGAATGGTTTAAAAACATCATTTTTATTAAAGAAATAATAGAGCATAAAAACCAGAACAAATCTTGAAACTAATGTACCAATTGCAGCCCCAACTATTTCTAGTCTAGGAAAAATCCAAAATCCATAAATTAAAACAAAATTTAGAACGATGTTCACTACATTAGTTGCTATAGTAGCATACATTGGATATCTAGTTTGTGCTAAACCATCTGCAAACTGCTTAAAACCTTGAAAAACCATTACTGGAATCATAGAAAATGCTACAATTTCATAATAAGGAATTGCTAATGCAACTACTTCTTCTGGTTGATCTAAATGATATAAAATAGGTTTTAATAGCAAAAGAGCTATAAACATAACTACACCTAAAATTGTAGTTAAAATTACACCATGCTGAAAATAACTTCTTCCCTTATTAATATTATTTTCTCCATCAGATTCTGCAATTAATGGAGTAATTGCGAAAGAAAAACCTAAACCTATAGAAAATGCAATAAAGAAAAAACTGTTTCCTAAAGATGTAGCTGCTAAATGTATCGGACTTAATTGACCAACCATAATATCATCAACCAAACCTACTAACAAATGCCCTAAAGAGCCTAGCATGACTGGTGTTGCAATCTTTAAGTTTTGTCTGAATTCTGATGTATATTTATGTAAAAGCAAGTTGTAATATTTCGGCACAAATATACATATTTTAAGCTACTGTTTTAAATGACCATTTTTTCTGTTTGATAGAATATTTCAATTTAAAATAATGTTAACAATAAAATTTCATTATATAATTATAAAATATAAAAATCAGCGAAACAAATGATAATCTCACATAAAGTTACTTTTGTATCAGAAAATTATTAATCAATAAAATAAACAAAATGGCTGTATTAGTTGGAAAAAAAGCCCCAGATTTCACTGCTCAAGCAGTAGTAAACGGTATAGAAATTGTAGAGAAATTTACATTAAGTCAATACTTTGATAAAAAATATGTATTATTATTTTTCTATCCAAAGGATTTTACTTTTGTATGTCCTACCGAATTGCATGCATTTCAAAATAAATTGTCTGAATTTGAAAAACGTAATGTTGCCGTAATTGGAGCTTCTACGGATACTGAACAATCTCATTGGGGATGGTTACAAATGAGTAAATCTCATGGTGGTATTAAAGGAGTTACTTATCCTTTAGTTGCAGACACTAACAAAACAATTTCTAAAAATTATGATGTTCTAGCAGGTGATTTTTATTATGATGAAGATGGATTATTACAAGCAGAAGGCGAATTAATTGCTTACAGAGGACTATTCTTAATTGATAAACAAGGAATTGTACGTCATCAATTAGTGAATGATTTACCACTAGGAAGAAATGTTGATGAAGCATTAAGAATGGTGGATGCTTTACAATTTACAGAAGAAAATGGAGAAGCTTGTCCAGCAGATTGGAACTCTAATAAAGAAGGATTAAAGGCAACTCATGAAGGTGTAGCAGATTATTTATCTAATCATAAAAACTAAATTTACAACATTATTAATTATATTTGAAAAAAGATTTATTATGGCATCAATTACATTAAAAGGAAATCCATTTAATACTTCAGGTTCACTACCAAAAGTAGGTGAAAAAGCAAAAGATTTTTCATTAGTAAAATCAGATTTATCAACTGCAACTTTAGCTGATTTTAAAGGTTCAAAAGTAGTATTAAATATCTTTCCAAGTTTAGACACAGGCACTTGTGCTGCATCTGTTAGAAGATTTAATAAAGAAGCTAGCGAATTAGAAAACACAAAAGTATTATGTATTTCTCGTGATTTACCTTTTGCTCAAGCTCGTTTTTGTGGCGCTGAAGGTTTAAATAACGTTATTACTTTATCTGATTTCGCAAATGGTTCTTTTGGCAAAAATTATGGTTTAGAAATAGTAGATGGTCCTTTGGCTAATTTACATTCAAGAGCAGTTGTTGTTTTAGATGAAAATGGTGTAGTAACCTACACACAACAAGTTTCAGAAATCGTTGACGAACCTAATTATGAAAGCGTCTTAGCTGTTTTATAATTATATGATACAAAAAGGGAGTGAATTTGTAATTGGAAGATTTAAAAGTATAAAATTTGCTATTAAAGGTGCTTGGCATCTTATTACTACAGAACATGCATTTATTGTTCATTCCCTTTTTTCTTTATTCTTGATTATTTTAGGATTCTTTATGAATCTAACCATACAAGAATGGCTTTTTCAAATCTTAGCAATAGGCTTAGTTTTAGTAACCGAAGCCTTAAATACAGTCTTTGAAAAAATGGCCGACTTCATCCATCCTGCTTATCATGAAAAAATTGGAATTATAAAAGACTTAAGTGCTGGAGCTGTTTTTTTTGCTACACTAATTTCCTTTATCATTCTTTTAGTCATTTATTTGCCAAAATTTATATCTTTATACCTTTAACTTTAGGTCTAAATCTGTATTTTTGAAACTTATAATTAATGAATGGCTAAGTCTAAGAAATCATCAACAAATCCAAATAATACCTCATTTTTCAAAAAAATCAATATGTTTTTTGAAAGTCGTAAGACACAATCTATTATTGGATCATTTCTGTTTTTAATTGCAATTTTCTTAATTGCATCTTTTATATCTTTTTTTGCTAATCATAATTGGGAAAAAGATCAAAGTCAACTCAATTTTTTAACTGATAGAAGTGAAGATGTAAACAATTATCTAGGAAAAATTGGAGCTTCAGTGAGTCAGTTTTTTATTTTTGATGGATTTGGGATTGCTTCATTTTTAATACCAATATTATTGTTTTTCACAGGACTCTATTTAACGGTTGGTGTTTCTTTAAAAAAGCGATTTTGGTCGTGGTCTTGGGCAATATTAGGTATGATTTGGATATCAGTTACTTTTGCTACAATTGATTTATTACACTCTACAGTTAGCGGTAAAATTGGTTATGAATTACAAGATTATTTACAAGATTATTTAGGAAAACTTGGTTTGATTTTAACATTGTTTTTTGGATTTCTATTTTATATTACAATTCGATTTAATTTTCTTCCAGAAAAACTAATTGCTCTTTTTAAAAGAAATAATTTAGATGAGTCTCTTGTTGATTTGAATGGAGAACAAGAAATTATTATTCCTATCGTAGAAAATCCTATTATTAAAGATTTTAGTTTAAATAATCGAGAAGAAGAAAGTAAAGAGGATGTTGAAAATTCAATTTCTGATGATTTAGCTATTGATATTACTCCTATTGAAAAAGAAATTCTAGCAGATGAAAATCTTGCAGAAACTTTGGTTCAAAAACATGGAGAATATGATCCTCGTCTCGAATTGAGTAATTATAAATTCCCTACGTTAAATTTGATGAAAGATTATGATGACAGCATTGCTGTTGATCAAGAAGAATTAGAATCTAACAAAAATAGAATTGTTGATACCTTAAATAATTATAAAATTGGAATCAAGCATATTAAAGCAACTGTTGGTCCAACAGTGACTCTTTATGAAATTGTTCCAGATGATGGGATTAGAATAGCCAAAATCAAAAACTTAGAAGATGATATCGCTTTATCATTATCGGCTTTAGGAATTCGTATTATTGCTCCTATTCCTGGAAAAGGAACTATTGGTATTGAGGTTCCTAATAAAAATCCCACTATTGTTTCTATGAAATCTGTAATTTCATCTTTGAGATTTCAGAATGCTCATATGGAATTGCCAATTGCTTTGGGTAAAACCATTTCTA
>JAUYUF010000236.1 GCA_030694835.1 Flavobacteriaceae bacterium
ATGGAAAAAAAATACTTGATAATGCGTATCAAATTGGTGTAGTTGACAATGGAGATGAATTAAAAATTAAACAAAATGTCAATACAGTTGTTATTAGAAATGGCAATAATGTTCAAGAAATTAATCCTAAAGATTTAATTAAATCAACAGATATTAAAAGTTGGATTCTCAATCAATCAGAACTTAAAAATATTGGAATATATAAAAATAAATTACTTGAAATCATAGTAGAATCAATAGCTCCCAATATTTTTTATGATGATTATTTTACTCAAAAATCATTAGAAGAAGCTATTAATCAGATATCATTAACTACAGATTTTATTTCAGAAAAAGAACGAATAATACTAAAAGGAGATATAGTTGAGGGTAGAAAATTAGCCATTTTAAATTCATTAAAAAAGGAGTTTCAATCTCAAATTTGGACTAAAAGTAATTATAAATGGATTGTGCTTGGATATTCAATTTTAGTGGCCCTTTCACTTTTAATGATCATGTTATTTATTAAAAAATATAGAGTAGAAATTTATGAAAATAACACTAAAGTTACTTTTATATTTTTTAATGTGTTTTTAGCAATTTTTTTAACAACTTTAGTTGTAAAATACAATGTAGAGTATGTGTATATCGTTCCGCTAAGTATCTTACCAATAATTATTAAAGCGTTTTTTGATCCCCGTTTAGGTCTTTACACACATGTTTTAACAATACTCTTACTTGGATTTATAGTTCCCAATAGTTTTGAGTTTACTTTTCTTCAAATTATTGCCGGAATAGTTACTATTTTAACAGTTTCTGAGATGTATAAAAGAGCTAATTTATTTATTTCAGTAGCTCAAATTACCTTAGTTTATTTTATAACTTATTTTGCATTTTCAATTTTACAAGAAGGAAATATCCAACAAATTAAATTAGAGAAATTTATTTATTTTGCTTTAAATGGAACACTTATTTTGTTTGTTTTACCATTTATTTATGTTTTTGAAAAGATGTTCGGATTGGTTTCTGATGAATCCTTAAAAGAATTATCCAATACCAATTCTAAAGTACTCAGATTATTAGCAGAAAAAGCTCCAGGTACATTTCAACATTCTATTCAGGTTGCAAACTTATCAGAATCGGCAGCTAATGAAATTAATGCTAATGCTTTATTGGCAAGAACAGGAGCTTTATATCATGATATAGGAAAGATTAAAAGTCCAATGTATTTTATAGAAAATCAATCTACAAATTTTAATCCGCATTTAGAATTGTCTCCAAAAGACAGTGCTTCTATCATTATTAGTCATGTAGATGATGGAATTAAAATGGCTAAAAAGAATAGAATTCCTGAAAGAATAATTGATTTTATCAGAACCCATCATGGTTCTAGTTTGGTTTATTACTTTTATAGAAATCAGGAAGAAATTAATCCTGAAGGATTGGACAAGTCTCTTTTTAAATATAAAGGTCCAATACCATTTTCTAAAGAAACAGCTATAGTGATGATGTGTGATTCTTGTGAAGCAGCTTCTAAGAGTTTAAAAGAACCGTCTGGAAAGAAAATTGATGATATGGTAGAGAAGATTGTACAAAAGCAAATGGATGAAGGTCAATTTATGAATGCAGATATTACTTTTAAAGATATTCAAACCGTTAAAAAAGTAATAAAAAAGAAACTGAAGAATATTTATCATTTAAGGATAGAATACCCGGAATAGAAATATAAATATCCTTTAAAATAATAGAAAAAAAGATTGTGATATTTCATTTGTAATGCTACATTTGCAGTCGAAAAAATAAGTTCATTTTTTTAGGAAGGAGAGTTGCCAGAGTGGTTAATGGAGCAGTTTGCTAAACTGTCGACGGGTAACTGTCGCGTGGGTTCGAATCCCACACTCTCCGCACCTTCGGGGTGTAGTTCCGATAAATCGGAATAAACTGCGCTCTGTTATCGCGTCCCGCCCTGCGGGAAGGTCGCAAATAGAAAAAAGTAAAAATATGTACACGGTATATGTTTTATATAGTAAAAGTTCTTTAAAATATTATACAGGTCAAACTGATAATTTAGAAAATAGATTATTTAGACATAATTCTGGATTGAATTTGTCAACAAAGTCTGGAAAGCCTTGGGAATTGATTTATCAGATTCAATTTCAAACTCGTTCAGAAGCTATTCTTCTAGAACAAAAGATTAAGAAAAGAGGAGCAAAACGATATCTTTTAGATATTAATTACTTCTAATTTTCGGGTTTTACGTAGCCCGGTCATCGCGTCCCGCCCTGCGGGAAGGTCGCA
>JAUYUF010000246.1 GCA_030694835.1 Flavobacteriaceae bacterium
CCTGTTCCCGCAGCATAAGAAATAAAATGCCATATTGGGTCATCCATTTGATTTGGGAACATTCCAATACTAGCAGCAACTAACGGTACATTATCAATTACAGCAGATGCGCCTCCTAATAATATTATAACTAAATCTGACACCTTAGCGGTTGCCAATTCAGTTCCTAGCATCGGTGTTGATTCTTGTAGCCAATTAGCAAATCCAAATAAATATCCCAAAGATTCTAAAGCAGCTACTGCCATTAGTATTCCCAAAAAGAACAAAATACTAGGCATTTCAACTTTAGATAATGCTTTATGAACCGGACTGTAATGTGAAGATTGGTCACTTTCATCACTTATTGTGGTCATTTTAAATTTTCTGTTACTTAAAATTTCAGCAAAAACAGCTACTACAGATAATGATAACATCATACCAACATAAGGAGGTAAATGTGTAACCGTTTTAAATACAGGAACAAAAATAATTGCGCCCAAACCTAAATATAACATAAAAGCACCATTTTTATTTGTGTTTTCATCCTCCTCATTAATCTCATCATTTATATTTCCTTTAAAGGCTGGTAAAAATGAAGCAATTGTTGCCGGAACAACTGCTGAAATAAGCGATGGTATTACCAAATGTTCTACCAATTGTAGGGCGCTTACTTTATTGGCAATCCACAACATGGTAGTTGTTACATCTCCAATAGGAGACCATGCACCACCAGAATTAGCTGCAATTACAATGATACCAGCATACCAAATTCTATCTTCTCTATTCTTCATTATTTTTCTTAAAATAGAAATCAATACAATAGTAGCGGTAAGGTTGTCAATAATTGCAGAAAGAATAAATGCTAAAGCGGTGAAAATCCACAATAATCTTGTTTTATTTTTTGTTTTAATAAATCCTTTAATAGTTGAAAATCCATTAAAATAATCGATAATTTCAACAATTGTCATAGCGCCAATCAAGAAAATTAATATTTCAGAAGTTTTTCCTAAATGGTGAAGAATAATTTCTTCTAAATGAGTTGGCACAAGAACTCTTAATGCAGTATCAACATTAAAAACATCTAAATGTCCCAATGCAACTATTGCCCACATAATAGCCATCATGGCTAAAGCAGGAATTAGTTTATCTATTTTAAAAGTGTGTTCTAGGGTTATTGAAAGATAACCAATAATGAAAATGATAATTATTAACGATTCCATACTTATGTTTTAGTTATTTTAAAATTATTAAAATCAATTTGCAAATATACAAATCTAAGGCATATAAATTATTCCACTACTATGGTCTTTTATTGCTCCTGTAACACTTTTTAAACAATTAATTTTTCCTTCAACGCGTAAAACTCCTAATAATGCAAAAATCAATGCTTCTTTATAATTAATTAATAAATCTGAAGGAATAACAATTATTGATTTTGATAGCTCTCTAATTCGATTGATTAAAAATAAATTATAAGTTCCACCACCTGTTACCAATATTTTTTTACTTGGATTTACTTTTTCAGCTATTTTTATAGCAATATGTTCGACAAACGTTCTTAAAATATCTTTTTCTGAAATTGAATATTTATTTATTATTGGAAGAATTTCAGACATTACAAATTCTACACCCAATGATTTTGGAGAAGAATTAATATAAAAAGGCAATTGATTTAACTCTTTTAATAAATCTTGAATAATAT
Organism: Flavobacteriaceae bacterium; assembly: GCA_030694835.1. Classification (GTDB taxonomy): domain Bacteria; phylum Bacteroidota; class Bacteroidia; order Flavobacteriales; family Flavobacteriaceae; genus JAGXRT01. Next base: position 1,682 of record JAUYUF010000246.1, read on the forward strand.
AACCTTGAGAAGATAATTTTCCATTTTCATCAAAAGGAAATCCCAATTTTTCAGCATAATAATTTAAAACCACATTTACTGGACATATATCAAAGGCTTTCCTTAATCCATTTTCTTGATAGGATATATTAGCAAATCCACCAAGATTTAGACAATAATCATAATCAGAAAACAGTATTAAATCACCAATTGGAACTAAAGGAGCACCTTGTCCTCCTAAAGCAACATCCTGAGAACGAAAATCACAAACAACCTTTAATTTAGTTATAGCTGAAATACTGGCACCATGTCCAATTTGTAAAGTGTACTTCTTAGACGGATTATGAAAAATTGTATGACCGTGAGAAGCAATAAAATCAATGTTTTTAATTGAAAACTCATCAATAAAATGATTAATTAATTGACCTAAATAACGACCAGATACAACATGTAAATAAGTGATTTCTTCGGCTGTAGCATTAAAAGATTGTTTAAGCTTCTCTTTCCAATCAACTGAATATGAATATGTTTTGGCATATTCTATCTTAAATTCATAATTGTTTTCTGATAAAAAGCTTACACAAACTAAATCAACTCCATCTAATGAAGTGCCACTCATTAATCCAATTACATGATATACTTTATCTTCCATAATTTTGTAAAAATACAAATAGCTTTTAATTAAATTAGTATCTTTGAGCACTTTAAAAATAATCACTTATACAACAATATATTATGGATTTTAGCTTAACAGAAGAACAAATAATGATACGCGATGCTGCTCGTGATTTTGCACAAACTGAATTACTACCAGGTGTAATAGAACGAGATGAACATCAAAAATTTCCTGCTGAACAGGTAAAAAAAATGGGAGAACTTGGTTTTCTCGGAATGATGGTAGACCCAAAATATGGCGGTAGCGGATTAGATGCCGTTTCTTATGTTTTGGCGATGGAGGAAATTTCAAAAATTGATGCATCAGCTTCTGTTGTAATGTCAGTAAATAATTCATTAGTTTGCTGGGGATTAGAAACTTATGGAACTGAAGAGCAGAAACAAAAATATTTAGTTCCGTTAGCTAAAGGTGAAATCATTGGAGCTTTCTGTTTAAGTGAACCAGAAGCTGGGTCTGATGCTACATCGCAAAGAACAACTGCTGTAGATATGGGCGATTATTATTTAGTAAATGGCACCAAAAACTGGATTACAAATGGAGGAACAGCAAGTGTATATTTAGTAATTGCACAAACTGATGTTGCAAAAGGTCATAAAGGAATCAATGCGTTAATTTTAGAAAAAGGAATGCCTGGATTTGAAGTTGGAAATAAAGAAAATAAATTGGGGATTCGCGGGTCTGACACCCATTCTTTAATGTTTACTGATGTAAAAGTACCTAAAGAAAATAGAATTGGAGAAGATGGTTTCGGATTTAAATTTGCTATGAAAACCTTAGCTGGTGGCAGAATTGGTATCGCTTCTCAAGCATTAGGAATTGCATCTGGAGCTTATGAATTGGCTTTACAATATTCTAAAGAACGTAAAGCATTTGGAAAACCGATTAGTGAACACCAAGCTATTGCGTTTAAATTAGCCGATATGGCCACCACTATTGAAGCAATTCGTCATTT
>JAUYUF010000063.1 GCA_030694835.1 Flavobacteriaceae bacterium
TAAGCTTTTAAATAAAATCAATGATTAATGAACTTCCATATTTTAAACCTAACAAACTAGAAGCGCCACCAACCGATTTTAAATTACTTTTATAAATAGAAACTTGAAAAAATCCAGCAGAGTTAAATAGCGCTAAAGCATTGCCTTCTTCTGATAATTTTTGTTGATTGAATTTGGTAACATCGTTGTATTTTTCATAAATAGCATTTATCGGATATTTATGAGATCCAGCCGATATTTTATATTTTCTACCTTGGCTTACAGCGTCAAATTGTTTCTTAGAAATATTGAATACAACATTACCATAATGATCAATATATATAGCACTTCCTATTATTTGATTCTCTTTTTCATTAATGTTAGCTTCTGTTTGAGCTAAAATGTTGAGTTGATGAATAGGATTTCCAATTTCAACTAAATGGCCACCTTTGGCAATATGAATAGCAACTTTTGTAAATATATCAAGAACTGGGAAAATGCTTTTTTGTTGTTCAGAAATAATAATTTCATACTGTTCTGATGGAACATGGTTTTTTAATATCAAAGAAAGGATTCCGTTATCGGCACTTATAAAATATTGATTTTTTAATTTGATAACAATATGTTTATTAGTGGTGTTCCACTCTGCATCTACACCAATAATATGAATAGTTCCATCAGGAAAATTATTATGTGCATTGTTAATTATATATGCCGTTTCAGGGATGTTAAAAGGTGAAATTTCGTGTGATATATCAACAATGTTAACCAAAGGAAGTTCACTCAAAATGGCACCTTTTATGGCGCCTACAAAATAATCTTTAATTCCGAAATCAGTGGTTAATGTTATAATGGACATTGAGAAATACTTCCTTTAAAATATTGACTTGTTCAACTAAATTCATAAATTTGTCTAACGCAAATCTAATCAATTATTGATTAATATTGAGCTACAAAATAACCGATTTTCAAATAATAAAATACAATCTATCCATTTGAACGAGCGAATTATTGAACTACTAGAAATAAATCCGAATGATATATTCGGAACTCATAATAGCTATTTAGCTTTAATTCGACAATATTCACCCAAAATTAAAATCATTGCAAGAGGTTCAAAGTTGATGATTTATGGTGAACCATCTTTACTTGATGAGTTTGAGCGGCATTTTGAAATGTTGATTAATTATTTGAACAAATACAATAAAATAGACGAGAATGTTATTTTTCAGATATTTTCTAATCAGATGAATATTGAAAAGCAATCGCAAAAAGTTGAAAATATTTTGGTTCATGGTGTAGGAGGAAAGCTGATAAAAGCACAAACTCCCAATCAACAAAAAATGGTTGATTATATCCTTAAAAATGATATGATTTTTGCAATTGGACCTGCAGGAACTGGTAAAACCTATACAGCAGTTGCTTTAGCTGTAAAAGCACTAAAAGAAAGAGAGGTAAGAAGAATTATTTTAACGCGTCCAGCAGTAGAATCAGGTGAAAATTTAGGTTTTTTACCAGGCGATATTAAAGAAAAATTAGATCCTTACATGCAACCTTTATATGATGCATTGCGCGATATGATTCCGCATGAAAAGTTAGAATCGTATTTAGAAAAAGGAACTATTCAAATTGCACCTTTAGCATTTATGCGTGGAAGAACTTTAGATGAAGCCTTTGTAATTTTAGATGAAGCACAAAATACCACCCATTCTCAAATGAAAATGTTTTTAACCAGAATGGGGAAAAAAGCAAAATTTATAATCAATGGCGATCCAGAACAAATCGATTTACCAAGAAAACAAGTATCAGGATTGATAGAATCACTCAGAATTCTGAAAAATGTAAAAGATATTAAAGTGGTTACTTTGGATGAGAGCGATGTAATTAGACATCGCTTAGTAAAAGAAATCATTTCAGCATATAAAATTTTTGAAACCAAAATAATATGACTAATTTCAAAACGATTAGCACAACAAAATTTAATTTCCCAAATCAAGAGGCGTTTTATAAAGGTAAAGTAAGAGATGTGTACAACATCAACAATAAATTGTTGGTGATGATTGCCACCGACCGAATTTCTGCTTTTGATGTGGTTTTGCCCAAAGCAATTCCGTTTAAAGGTCAGATTTTAAATCAGATTGCTGCTAAAATGCTCAAAGCAACTCAAGATATTGTTCCGAATTGGTTGTTGGCAACGCCGGATCCTAATGTTGCTGTAGGTTTATTATGTGAACCTTTTAAAGTTGAAATGGTGATAAGAGGCTATTTAACAGGGCATGCAGCAAGAACCTATAACGAAGGAAAAAGAGAACTATGTGGTGTAAAACTTCCTGAGGGAATGAAAGAAAATCAAAAGTTTGAAAAACCAATTATTACGCCATCAACCAAAGCAGCAGACGGTGCACATGATGAGGATATTTCCAAAGCAGCAATTATTGCTAACTTAATTGTTTCTAAAGAAGATTATGAACAATTAGAAAAATACACCTATTTATTGTTTCAACGCGGAACAGAATTGGCTAAAGAACGCGGTTTGATTTTAGTTGATACCAAATATGAATTTGGTAAAACAAAAGACGGAAAAATTGTGTTGATTGATGAAATCCACACACCAGATTCCTCTCGTTATTTTTATGCAGATGGTTATGCAGATCGATTTAAAAATGACGAACCTCAAAAACAATTATCCAAAGAATTTGTTCGTCAATGGCTGATTGAAAAAGGATTTCAAGGAAAAGAAGGACAACAGGTTCCAGAAATGACTGATGAAAAAGTGTTAGAAATATCCAATCGTTATATTGAGTTATACGAACAAATTACAGGAGAAGCTTTTGTCAAATCAGAAGAAACTGATTTGTTAGAGAGAATTGAAAAGAATATAAATCTATATTTAGAATCTATTTAGGTCTACAGATACTTAGATAATATTGTAAAAGCTATATACGCAATTAAAACAGCAGTAGCTTTCTTTAAAAAGAGCTGTGAAACTAATTTTGCTCCAATTCTAGAACCAATTTGTCCGCCAATAAATACGGTTATTAATAACACAAGAGTTAATTCATAATTAATGCTAAACTCAGGATTGGTAATCTGACCCAACAATCCTGAAATTGAATTAACCAAAATAAAAAAACTGGCTGTTGCAGCTATTTTTTTAGAAGTATCCCATTTTGTAAGATGTAATAACGGAGCTAGAAAAATTCCGCCACCAATTCCGACCATACCAGAAAGCAATCCGATACTGCCACCAAAAAAAGCATCTCTTAGGCTATTTTTTTTATAATATTGATCAGTATCAAGCTTATTTTTAAAATTCAAAAACATGGATAAAGAAGCAATTAAAAGTGAAAATCCTAAGAGGATAAAAAACAAGGATTGACTTATTTTTAGATAACCTCCAATAAATGCCATTGGAACGCTAAATGTTACTAATGGTACAATTTTCTTCCAATTAAAATGTCCACTTTTAGCAAAAATATAAGTGCCTCCAGTTACAACCGCAATATTACATAGTAAAGAAATCGATCTAATTTCTATAAATAACAAAGGAGTTAAAGCTAACAATGCTAAATAACTTGAACCTCCACCAAACCCAACAGATGAATAGAGTAGAGCTATAGTGAAAAAACCAAATATTACCCACCAATATGTTACAAAGAAATCGATCATATTTTTTGCAAATGTATAATATGTTTCTTTACTCAGGTAAAATAAAACCTTATTTAGAATGAATCTAAATTTTTATAAATAAGATTAAAAGACATTAATATTACGGAATAAATCGTTTATTTTGCGCCAAAATTAAGGTATGCCCATTAAGAGTTATATAGCACATCCAGTTGAGGGAAAACGTAATGATTTGATAATAAAATTAAAAGGATTGCCTTTCTGTGAAATACTACCTGCAGTCAATCAAGAAATTATAATTATAGTTACTGATACTTTAACCAATCAAGAAGATCAAAAACTATATGATGAAATTACTCTTTTTCCTGAATTAAAGCTTTTATCACTTGTTTCAGGATTTAGCGATGAAGAAATAACTAACTAATTAAATTAATTCAAAATATGTTCACACAGAGTGTAAATCGTAGAGTTTTTGTTAAAAAAATGGCAACTTCTGCGGCGGTAGTTGCTGCTGTTAGTATGTTCCCCGGAATAATATTTGCAGAAGAGCATGAACAAAATTTACCCGAAGGTAATTTGGAGTGGAAAAAAGCACCTTGTCGTTTTTGCGGTGTAGGCTGTGGTTTATTAATAGGTTTATCTAAAGGTAAAGCTGTTGCCGTTAAAGGAGATCCAAGATCAGAAGTCAATAAAGGATTAAGTTGTGTCAAAGGATACCATTCCGTTATGGCGCTTTATGGTAAAGATCGTCTTACCAAACCATTAGTTAAGAAAAATAATATTTATGTAGAAACCACCATGAAAGAAGCACTTGATTTAATTGCTTCTAAAATGAAAGAAACCATTAGTAGCCACGGAAAAGATGCAGTTGCTATATACGGTTCAGGTCAATGGTCTATTGCTGACGGATACATTGCTTCTAAATTTTTTAAAGGATGTATAGGTACTAATAATGTAGAGGCTAATGCACGTTTATGTATGGCAAGTGCTGTTACAGGGTTTATGACTTCGTTCGGAGCAGATGAGCCAATGGGTTGTTATGAAGATATTGATTATGCAAACGCCTATGTTTTATGGGGAAATAATATGGCAGAAATGCATCCGGTATTATTCTCAAGAATGTTAGATCAGAAGTCAAAACGCGGTGCAAAAATTATAGACTTTGCTACCAGAACTACAAGAACAAGTTTAGCATCAGATAAATCGATACTATTTGAACCACAAACAGATTTAGCAGTAGCAAACGCTATATGCTATGAAATCATCAAAAAT
>JAUYUF010000254.1 GCA_030694835.1 Flavobacteriaceae bacterium
TAAACTGATAAACTGGACTTAAACCAACCATCTTTTCTTTATTTTCATAGTGATTGATGTCAGAATCAGCAAAACTAAAATCATAATCGTGCTTAATATTGCGAATAACTCCCAATCCGTTGAGTGTAAATTGATTAGAAAATGCGTGACTTAATTTTGCCATATAATTGAGCTGCTGAAAAGGATCAGATTCCATGGTTGCATTCGATTCAGAAACAGCTTCAGACATTCCATCATAAAAAGTATTGGCAAAAGAAAACAGGTAAGAAGTCTTATTTTTAGAACCGCTAACATCTACATATTGCGTGTATTTATTGACATCATAATTATCCTTAGCATTCGAATTATTGCTGCCCACACTAAATAAGGCATTTCCTTTAAATGTTTCTTTTGATGGTTTTTTTAAGGTGATGTTGATCACACCCGCCGCAGCTCCACTTCCATATAAAGTACTGGCAGCGCCTTTCATAATTTCGATGGATTCTACTTGCTGAAGTGATAATAAATTCAAATCATATGAAAAATTGATACCTGATGGATCCGTAACCGGAATTCCGTCAATTAAAACCAGTAATTGGTGACTTCTTCCACCTCTTACATAATAACCGAGATTTTTTCCAGTATTACTGTTGGTTCCGTTAATTTCAATTCCACTAATTTGATTGAGCAAAACGGCCACCGATTGAAAGGGCATTTTTTCAATGGTTTCTTTGGTAATGGTTACAACTGTTTTTCCAATATTGGCAGTTTTAACCGGAAATTTAGTAGCAATTACAACTACTTCATCAAGTGCTTCCACTTTTTCTGCGGATGCATCTTGCGCATAAAAATTACTTGTTGCGAAGATAAAAAGGGCAACAAAAGTTTTAAAAATAAATTTTTTCATCAATCTTGTTTTTTTTATTGATGTTAATAAATGAATCAGGTGAAATAAAGTACAGAAAATCCGTACCCAAACCTTTCTCCCGAAAGTTTGAACTACTCTGATTGTGGCAGGTCTCCTGGCTCATCGAATTTGTTACGACCTTCCCATTCAAACGAACAGTGGTATTGAGTATGCAACAAATTTTAATCGATTTACAGTTGCGGGAACAGCCTCAGTTTTACACTGAATTCCCTTTTAATTCACGCTGTTAAACAGCTTCGAAACCAAAATCGATTCAAAGATACTTTTTTTAAAATAATATAAAAAGAAATGGATTTAATCTTTCTCAAAATCATATTAAAAAAATATCATAAAAAGTTTGTTAATTAATCTTAATTACTACTTTTGTTATTATAAAGATAAAAAGGTCTTTAATACATTTAATTAACTAACTAATAAATTTTGAAAACATGTTATCTAAAAAACAAGCAAGGACTTTCTTTCTA
>JAUYUF010000257.1 GCA_030694835.1 Flavobacteriaceae bacterium
AGGAAATATCACTTTTAAAACCATCAAAAGAAATGATATCAATGAATATGGCAATTCAGATTTTAATTCAGAAAGTATCACTGCCGATATCTTTAATAAAATAGTTTTGGAAAAAAGTTGGAATTTAATAAGCGGTGTTGATTTTCAACAACACAACACCAATTTTACTACATCCTATGATAATTTAGATAAAGATATTGCCCATTTTTATATGATAGATCCTTATGTGACGGCTGTTTATCAAGGAAAAAACGGCTTCAATATAAATTTTGGAGGAAGGTTAAATGTGCATGAAAAGTATGGAAATCATACGGTTTACAATATCAATCCGTCTTATTTAATTACAACACCAACAATTCAATTTAATTTGATGGGCTCAGCTAGTACCGCTTATATTACCCCAAGTTTGTATCAATTATACAGTTCTTATGGCAATTTAGATTTGAATCCGGAGGAGTCAACTACTTATGAATTGGGATATCATTTGAATTTGTTTGATAAGAAATTAAGTTTAAATCAGACTTATTTTTACCGAGAAGAAACTAATAAAATTGGTTTTTATACTGATTTTTCTACATGGGAATCGTACTATTACAATCAGGATGGAAAGCAATTTTTTAGAGGAATTGAAAATGAATTAAACTATTTAGTTACAGAAAATGTAAAGCTAAAAGTCAATCATACGTACACCCATTTAGATGCCAAGAATAGTTATTTGATACCCAAAATAAAATGGAATGCTTTTATCGATTATCAAATTACTTCCAAAAGTAATATTTCGGCACAATATCAATACAATGGAAGAAGAACAGCGCAAGATTTTAGAGATTATCCAGCGACTATCGTCAATTTAGAGGCCTATCAACTTATTAATTTGAGTTATAAAACAGCCATTATTAAAGATAGGTTGAGCTTTTTTATGGATGTCACCAATCTTTTAAACGAGAAATTTATAGAAAATTTAGGTTATGTAACAAAAGGTACAAACTTAACTGTTGGTTTAAAATTAAATTTCTAAATTACTATTTATCTATATTTCAGTAATTTAAACAATATATTACAAAGGTAAAACTGCCAAAAGTTTTACCTTTTTTTATTTTAAAAAAAACATGATTTTTATCATTAAATTATAGAATTTCTCCTTTTACATTTGTACTTAGTTTACATAAAAATAGTATGCAACATATTGATTTTAAATATGTTAAACAACTTTTAATGTAACAAATGTTACAAATAATTTTAATTCAAAAATCATATTCAAAATGAAAAAATTTATTCAATTATTTATGTTATTTTTTAGTGTTGCCACTTTTGCTCAAGTTGGCCATTTAATGCAAGGTGTTGGAGCAGTAAATATGTCTATGGGTGGAGCCGCAACTGCTCAGCCATTAGATATTAACGGTGCTTTACATTGGAATCCGGCAGCAATTTCTAAGTTTAAAGGCAAAACTTTATCGATTAATATTGGCGCTTTCTCTGGTTCACCGGAATTAAGCTCAAAATTACCGGCAGGTATGTTAGGCCCTGGTGCACCAGCAGTTTCCGGAACTACTAAAGATGAGTTGCCAGTTTCACCAATGCCATCTATTGCTTACGTTTGGGGTAAGGAAAATAGCAAACATACTTATGGTATTTCTGCTTTTGGAATTAGTGGCTTTGGAGTGACTTTTCCTGAAGAAGCTAATAATCCTTTTAGCTTAACTTTTAATCCAATGATTAATTCTAACCCAATTAACTATCCACAAGCTGCGAAGGGATTTGGGACTTTACGCTCTGAATATATGTTATTACAGGTAGGTTTTACATACGCTTATGAAATTTCTAAAAAAGTTTCTATCGGATTTTCTCCTACTTTTAATTATGCTAATTTACAACTAGGACCTAACCCTACAGCAAATCCATCAATGGCTGGTTATCCTTATACAGACAAAACAGCTGCCTTTGGTTATGGTGGTCAAGTAGGTATTTTTTACCAAGGAGATAGTGGCTTAAAATTAGGAGCTAATTACAAATCACCACAATATTTTACTGATTTTGATTTTAAAAACACATATCTTGACAACTCAAAAAGTGAAAATTCATTCAACATGAATTATCCTGCAATTTATTCTTTAGGTGCTGGATATTCTAATGATAATTTTGATTTTGCATTAGATTTTCGTCATGTAGAATATAGTAAAACTAACGGTTTTGATCAATCTGGTTGGACACAATTTGGTTCAGTAAAAGGTTTTGGTTGGAAAGATATTCAAGTACTTTCTATGGGAGTTCAGTACAAAGGA
>JAUYUF010000260.1 GCA_030694835.1 Flavobacteriaceae bacterium
TAGAAAATTACGAATATATTCCACGCATTAAATGGAGTAAAGATGCCAATATATTATCGGTGATGACTTTAAATCGTCATCAAAATGATTTGAGATTATATTTTGTAAACACTCAAACATCAACATCAACATTGGTTTTACAAGAAACCGATAAGGCTTATGTTGATATACATGATAACTTAACTTTTTTAGCTGATAACAGCTTTATTTGGACTAGCGAAAAAGATGGTTTCAACCATATTTATCATTTTGATAAAAATGGAAAATTAAAAAATCAATTAACTAGTGGAAATTGGGAAGTAACAAATTTTTATGGCATTGATGAAAAAAATAAAACGGTTTATTACCAATCTGTAGAAGATGGATCAATAAACAGAAGCATCTATTCTATCAACCTAAACGGTAAAAACAAAAAGCGTTTAAATACTTCTTTTGGAACAAATAGCGCTTCTTTTAGCAAAAACTTCCAGTATTTTATCAATACTTTTTCTGATGTAAACACTCCAACGTATTATACACTTCACAAAAATACTGGTGAAAAAATTAAAGATATAATTACAAATAAAAATCTTAAAAATAAAGTAGCTGAATATAATTTTTCTCCAAAAGAATTCTTTAATCTTAAAACAATAAATGGCAACTTTAATGCTTGGATGATAAAACCAACACAGTTTGATGCTACTAAAAAATATCCATTATTAATGTTTCAATACTCAGGACCAGGATCTCAAAGTGTAAGCAACACATGGTTATCAAGCAATGATTTGTGGTATGAGATGTTGGCTCAACAAGGTTATATGGTTGTTTGTGTTGATGGAAGGGGAACTGGTTTTCTTGGAGCAGAATTTAAAAAAATGACCTATAAAGAATTAGGAAAATATGAAGTTATCGACCAGATTGAAGCTGCCAAAGAATTAGGGAAATTACCCTATATAGATGCCAACAGAATTGGTATTTGGGGATGGAGTTACGGTGGATTTATGTCCGCCAATGTTTTATTTAAAGGAAATGATGTATTTAAAATGGCAATTGCAGTAGCACCAGTTACTAATTGGCGTTATTATGACAGTATTTATACAGAGCGTTTTATGCAAACACCACAAGAAAATCCATCGGGATATGATGAAAATTCACCTATCAATCATGTTGAAAAATTAAAAGGAAAATTTTTATTAGTTCACGGAAGCGCAGATGATAATGTTCATGTACAAAATACCATGCAAATGGTAGAGGCCTTAACACAAGCCAACAAGCAATTTGAATGGGCTATTTATCCAGATAAAAATCACGGAATTTACGGCGGAAAAACACGCCATCATTTATATCAAAAAATGACTGATTTTATTAAAAATAATTTATAAACAACTTTAACTTAATTAATTAACGAATGAATACACTTACTAAAAATCCTGAGCAAAGAGAGCTTTTTGGACATCCAGTTGGATTGTACTTCTTGTTCTTTTCTGAAATGTGGGAACGTTTCTCTTATTACGGAATGCGTGCAATTTTAACATTATATATGGTACACGAACATACCGATACCTTTAATCCTGGATTAGGTTGGTCTGCAGGTAAAGCATTAGCACTTTACGGTTGGTATACTATGTTAGTTTATGTTGCTTCTATTCCTGGTGGTTATATTGCCGACAAATTTCTTGGACAAAAAAAATCAGTTCTTTACGGTGGTTTAATCTTAATCGTAGGTCAATCTATTTTAGCAGTTTCAGCTATGTGGGCATTCTACACTGGACTAGCTTTAATAATTGCAGGTGTTGGTTTATTAAAACCAAACATCTCTACAATGGTTGGTGGATTATACAAAAAGGGTGATATCCGAAGAGATAAAGGATTTACAATTTTTTATATAGGTATTAACTTAGGAGCTTTCCTTTCAGCCTTAATCGTCGGATATGTAGGTGAAAAAATTGGATGGCATTATGGATTTGGTCTTGCTGGAATCGGTATGACTTTAGGTATGATTGTCTATTATATGGGTATGCCTTATCTTAAACATGTTGGAAACTTTATTGGAAAAGATGGAACTGATGAAGAAAAAGCTTCTTTAAATCAACCACTAACTTCTGTTGAGAAAGACCGCGTAAAAGTGTTGCTTCTTTCTTTCTTAATCGTAATTGTATTTTGGGGGGCTTTTGAACAAGCTGGTGGATTGTTAAATATCTATACGCAGTCTAAAACTGACAGAATGTTAGATTTCACTTTACCTTTAATTGGTAATGAAGTTCCGGCATCTTGGTTTCAATCATTAAATGCATTATTTATTATTTTCTTAGGCACTGCGGTTGCAACATGGTGGG
>JAUYUF010000261.1 GCA_030694835.1 Flavobacteriaceae bacterium
AAGAAAATGTTGACATATAACGAACTCATAGAACTAAGGAACAAATTGACAAATGGCGAAATTCAATTAGAACTCGCGAAGGCTCAATTTTGGGGTGACTTAAAAGAAGGACAACGATCTTGGAACACAAAAGATTGGCAAGAAAGAAGACCCAAATTTCTTAAAGACAAATGTGAAATATGCTCCGGCACTGAGACATTAACTATACAGCATCTTTCTCACCCAAGAAAATACTCGGAATATCTAAGAGAAATAACAAGGAAATATGCCGAAGACCACATAAACACGAATCCCGAAATAAATAAATCTGAGTTTACTGATTACGTGCTAAAAAATCATGATTATGTTCCTGTTTTATTGTGTCCAAATTGTATGAGCAAAAATCCAAGCGAAAGGGTAAGAAAAATTCCGAAATATCGTTGTACTGATTGTAAACACGAATTTGATGAAGCAATTTATAAATCTGTAAATGAGCTTATTTCTATCTTTTATGAAAATAAAGACGCTTACGAAGTTGTAGATAAATGTTTCGTATCAAAGGATAAATGGAGAAATAAGAACAATTTGTCAAGTGTCAAATATTGGATGCAAAGAGAACGTGCAAAAAATAAAGATTCTGAAACAATTGAGAAAGAGGCATTTTTGCTTCATCTAGATGATTGCATTAAGTATCTTTCGTTTGAAGACGCAATAACTGCTTGTAAAAAATGTGCATATAATTTTGATGTAAAAAAAAATGGAATTATGTCCTAAATGTAAACAGCATTACAAAGGACTTCAGTATCCAACCTGTATCGAATGCTTACCCGAAGACAAACGAAAAGCTGCCTTAGAAAGCATTCAATTCGGAAAAGAATGGCATGAAATGCATAAAAGACTTGGAATAGACTAAAAACCTGCTGGTAATAGCTACTACAACGGATTTAGGCAATTGACTTAATGGGAAGATGATGAAATGTTTGAGATAATAGGTTAGTTGTAGCTAGTATAGTTGGATTGTTTATCCGAGACTATGTTTATAAGAATAAAATAAATGGCGAAATGATAGTTGGAAGAATAGGAAGAAATAGAGGTGCTTAGGCCTCTTTTTTTGTAAATAAAATCTTCATAGCTATTAATCTTACTCTTAAAAGTGCTTTTTACTGCACTTTTTAATACTGCACTTCTGTTTATTTTCTTTTAAATACTAAATAGTGCTTTTTAATGCTCTTTTTGTTGT
>JAUYUF010000069.1 GCA_030694835.1 Flavobacteriaceae bacterium
GCTTAACACAATAAGCTAACAATTCTTCTGATATTTGCATCAATAAAAAAGTTTGTTTGGTTAGGTTAGTTAGTTAGTTTTAGATTAAAGTCAGTGTTTGAGACCACTGACTTTTTTTATGTTTTTGATTTTAAAAAAGAGATAACTGCTTTATTAAACTGGTTTGGTTGCTCAACATTAACTACATGACCACAATTTTCTATCACAAATAATTTTGACGAACGGTAATGTTTTTCCACCACTTGTTTAACAGAAGGTAAAAACATATAATCCTCTTCTCCCATGACATATAGGGTTGGAATATTGATTTCTACCTGACGAAACCACTTTAAAACCGGATTTATTTCAGCCGTTAATTTAAACCATTTTATAAATTCTTTCTGGTATAATTTTTTGGCTTCATTGATAAAAAGTAAACGTGATTGTTTGTGATTTTTTTTAGGCATAATCACAAAAGCAAAAAATTTATATAATACCAAATAAGGTAAAACATATTTGAACATATTTCCCAATCGCATCAAAATTTGAGAACGAAAATTCATTTTTAAAATGGCTCCACCCATAATCATCGATTTCACTCTTGAAGGATGCATTTCTGCCAATTGTCTAATCACAATTGTTCCTAACGAAATTCCAACAAAATGAGAAGCTTCAATTTTCAAATGGTCAATCACTTCAATCACATCATGAGCGATTGATTTAAAGGTATATTTTTTTTGAAAACCATCTTTTAAACTTGGTTTAGATTCACCATGACCACGTAAATCTAAGAGTAAAACATTGAAATGTTTTTGAAATTCACGTATCTGTTTAAACCAAATGGACGAACTTCCTCCTGCTCCATGAACAAAAGTTACCCATTCCGAACTCGAATCGTTTTTATAAATGCTATACGATATCAATTTTTATATCTTTTAGACAAAAGTAACATTTTAATTGACATTTCCAATCTTAACAGAATTCATTGAAATAGAACAGTTTTGAAATTGTATATTTGCAAAAAATTTCAC
>JAUYUF010000272.1 GCA_030694835.1 Flavobacteriaceae bacterium
ACAATCCATGTTTATCTCCTGGTTTTTTATGGTGATTTTAATTTTGATGAGTGGCCTTTTTACACCAATTGAAAGCATGCCACCTTGGGCACAATATATCACCGATTTTAATCCAATAAAATACTTTGTAAAAGTAATGAGAATGGTAATGCTAAAAGGAGCTAGTTTTTCTGATATTTTACCACAGTTCTTAAAAACACTTTTCTATGCAATTATCATGAATATTTTAGCGATTATGAGTTATAGAAAAACCAACTAATAAATACTTTTAAAAGACAAGTATTTTGTAGTTTTGTATTTAGAATCATTCTAAAAAAGAAAATGATAGATATTCAGAAAATTAGAGAAGACTTCCCAATTCTTCATCAAAATATAAATGGAAAACCATTAGTTTACTTTGATAATGCGGCTACAAGCCAAAAACCAAAAGTAGTTATCGATGCTATTACAGAATATTATAACACCATTAACTCTAATATCCATAGAGGAGTTCACACCTTAAGTCAAAAGGCAACAGATGCATATGAATTGTCACGACAAAAAATTCAACAACACATTAACGCAACCCATTCTCACGAAGTCATTTTTACACGCGGAACTACCGAAAGTATCAATTTAGTTGCTAATGGATTTTCTCAATTATTGAATAAAGGAGATGAAATTATTATTTCTCATTTAGAACATCATTCTAATATTGTTCCTTGGCAAATGGCTTGTGAAAAATCTGGAGCAATTTTAAAAGTAATTCCAATAAATGAGAATGGAGAGCTTATAATGGATATTTATGAGCAACTCCTCTCAGAAAAAACAAAAATTGTTGCAGTAAATCATATCTCCAATTCATTGGGCACCATTAATCCGATTAAAATAATTATTGATAAAGCTCATCAAGTTGGTGCTGCTGTTTTAATTGATGGAGCCCAAGCAACACCTCATTTAAAAATAGATGTTCAATCACTCGATTGCGATTTTTATTGTTCATCTGCTCACAAAATGTGTGGACCAACTGGTGTTGGATTTTTATATGGTAAAACAGAATGGTTAGAAAAATTACCTCCATATCAAGGTGGGGGAGAAATGATTGCAACTGTTACATTTGAAAAAACCATATATGCCGAATTACCACATAAGTTCGAAGCGGGAACACCTAATATTGAAGGAGGAATTGTTTTCGGAACTGCCATTGATTACCTCAACGCTATCGGATTAGAAAATATAGCAGCTTATGAACAGGAATTGCTACAATATGGAACTGAAAAATTAAGCCAAATAAACAATATTAAGTTTTACGGAACAGCCAAAAATAAAACAAGTGTAATTGCATTTAATATTGGTAATATTCATCCGTACGATATCGGATCTATTATAAATAAACTAGGAATTGCTGTTAGAACTGGACATCATTGCACTCAACCCATCATGGATTTTTACAATATCCCTGGAACAATACGCGCATCCTTTGCTTTTTATAATACCAAAGAAGAAATTGATTTATTAGTTGAAGCTCTAAAAAAAGCACAAATAATGCTTAGTTAATAACTTAAAGAAATCTTTGTTAAAATAATTCTTTTGGCTTTGTTTCAAACTCTGAATCGACCATTAATTTTACTTTTTGAGAGGCTTGAACTGCTAAAAAATCACAGCGTTCATTTTGAGGGTGCTCATTATGTCCTTTAATCCACTGAAAGTTCACGGTATGATTTCTATATACTATTAAAAATCTTTTCCATAAATCCGGATTTTTCTTTCCTTTAAATCCCTTCTTTTCCCAGCCAAAAACCCATTTTTTTTCTACCGCTTCTACCACATATTTAGAATCTGAAAAAACAGTTACTTCAACATCATTAGTTTTGAGATTTTCTAAAGCAATTATAACCGCTAATAACTCCATTCTATTATTGGTTGTTAACCTATACCCTTCAGAAAATTCTTTTTTATAGGGTTTCCCAACCCACTCCATCACAATGCCATAACCGCCCTTTCCGGGATTTCCACTACAAGCACCGTCTGTATATATATGCACTTTAGAACTCATCTTTTAAAATTACAGTTTCTATTACTTTTGGGTAGTATTCGTATTCCAATTGATGAACTTTTTCGGCGACTGTTTCTGAAGTATCATTCCATACAACGTTCACCTCTTTTTGAAAAATAATAGTGCCCTCGTCGTACTTTTCATTTACATAATGAATGGTAATACCCGTTTCCTTTTCTTTATTATCAATAACGGATTGATGAACTTTCATTCCAAACATTCCTTTTCCACCGTATTTAGGCAATAAAGCCGGGTGAATATTGATTATTTTTTGAGGAAATTGGTCAATAATCCGCTTCGGCATCAACCATAAAAATCCGGCTAAAATGATATAATCAACTTCTTTTATAAGATTATCAAAAAAATCTTGACTCTCATATAAATCCAATTTTGAGAAAATTATAGAAGAAACATTTAAAATTTTTGCCCTTTCAATTACTTTAGCATTAGGGTTATTAGTTAATACTGAAACAACCTTAATTTTGGTAGAATTACTGAAATAACGAATAATATTTTCGGCATTTGACCCAGAACCAGAAGCAAAAATGGCAATTCTTTTCAACTTGTAATTTTTAATAATCTTTGCAAAGAAACTAAATTAGTGTTGCTTGAAATACTTTTTTAAAACTTTTCTTCCTTTAAAAATCTATTTTTCGTAACTTAGGGAATTACTTATTTCAAATCAATACTCTCAATTTGAAAAAAGTTTTTTACTTTTGCCAAGTATTAACAACAATAAATTAGAAAATTATGTCAGACATTGCATCAAGAGTAAAAGCCATTATCGTTGATAAATTAGGCGTTGACGAGAATGAAGTTACATTAGAAGCAAGCTTCACTAACGATTTAGGAGCAGATTCACTTGACACTGTTGAGTTGATTATGGAATTCGAAAAAGAATTTGATATTCAAATTCCAGATGACCAAGCAGAAAACATCAGCACAGTTGGTCAAGCGATTAGTTATATAGAAGACGCTAAAAAGTAATTAACTTATGGAGTTAAAACGAGTTGTTGTAACCGGACTTGGAGCATTAACTCCTATAGGTAATACTGTATCAGAATATTGGAGTGGTTTAACTAACGGTGTTAGTGGTGCCGCTCCAATTACTTATTTTGATACGTCAAACTTTAAAACTAAGTTTGGTTGTGAGGTCAAAAATTTTAATATTGAAGACTTTATAGACCGAAAAGAAGCGCGTAAAATGGATCGTTTTACGCAATATGCTATGGTAGTTGCTGATGAAGCAATTATAGATTCAAAATTAGATATTGACTCACTCGATAAAGATCGAGTTGGTGTTATTTGGGGAGCTGGTATTGGTGGAATCGAAACTTTTCAGAACGAAATGATAGATTACGTTAAAGGCAACTTTATTCCTCGTTTCAATCCATTCTTTATACCTAAACTAATTGCAGATATTGCTCCTGGTTATATCTCTATCAAATATGGTTTTAGAGGATTAAACTTTACAACTGTTTCTGCCTGCGCTTCTTCTTCTAACGCTATTATAGATGCCTTAAACTATATTCGTTTAGGCTATGCTGATGTAATAGTTACAGGAGGTTCTGAAGCAGCTGTCACACAAGCCGGAATGGGAGGATTTAATGCACTACATGCTCTATCTACTAGAAATGATGATCCTAAAACAGCTTCAAGACCATTCGATAAAAACAGAGATGGTTTTGTAATGGGCGAAGGAGCAGGAGCGTTGATTTTAGAAGATTATGATCATGCATTAAAACGCGGTGCGACCATTTATGCTGAAGTAATTGGTGGGGGTTTATCTGCCGATGCATACCATATTACTGCTCCACATCCAGAAGGTTTAGGTGCTAAAAACGTGATGAAAAATTGTTTAAGAGATGCGAGAATTTCTCCAACAGAGGTTGATGCTATTAATATGCATGGAACTTCTACTCCTTTAGGTGATGTTGCAGAATCTAAAGCAATTAAAGAAATCTTTGGAGAACATGCCTACAATATCAATATCAATTCAACTAAATCAATGACAGGACATCTTTTAGGAGCTGCTGGTGCTGTTGAAGCAATTGCTTCACTACTTTCAATTAAATATGGAATAGTGCCACCAACTATTAATTTTTCAACTCCTGATGAAAATATTGACCCAAAATTAAATTTCACCTTTAACAAAGCTCAAAAACGCGATGTTAAAGTAGCCATGAGTAACACTTTTGGCTTTGGAGGTCATAACGCTTGTATATTATTTAAAAAAATAGATTCATAAATCTATTTACAGAATGAATATCATTCGAAAATTTATTAAGTCTGAATCATCCTCTGATAAAATTCTAGAAACAGAATTAAAAAAAATATTGGGTTTTAAACCTAAAAATTTGCTTTATTATAAAAAAGCATTTATTCACAGTTCAGTTAAAGAATTTGACGCCTCTGGAAATCCGATAAATTATGAACGTCTTGAATTTTTAGGAGATGCTATGCTTAATGCTGTAATTGCTTCTTATTTATTTAAAAAAGTCCCTAAAGCAGATGAGGGTTATTTAACTCAGATGCGTTCTAAAATTGTGAGTCGCAAACACCTTAATGAATTAGGTTTAGATTTAAACTTAATCAGATTTGTTAAAAGCCATGTGTCTGTTCAAAAATTTGGAG
>JAUYUF010000278.1 GCA_030694835.1 Flavobacteriaceae bacterium
TATAGAAAGACCTAAAGCTTCACAAGCTATTGCTGATGCTCGGGATAAAGGTGATTTATCAGAAAACGCTGAGTATGATGCGGCAAAAGAGGCTCAGGGTATGTTGGAATTAAAAATTTCAAAGTTAAAAGAAGTTGTATCAACAGCTAGAATTATTGATGAAACACAACTTGACAACTCAAAAGTTTTAGTTTTATCAACTGTAAAAATTAAAAATTTAGCAAATAAAATGGAATTGAGTTATAAGTTAGTAGCAGATTCTGAAGCTGATTTAAAACTAGGAAAACTTTCAGTAAATTCTCCAATAGGTAAAGGATTGTTAGGAAGTAAAATTGGAGATGTAATTGAAATTCTAGTACCTAACGGAACCATGAATTTTGAAATTTTAGATATTACGAGATAAATTGAAATAGGAAATAGAGATTAGGAATTAGGGAACAGGGAATAGGAATTAGGGAAAATTCTACCTTCTAAATTCTAAATATCTATATTTTTTCATCTGTTTAATACTTTTGATTATGAGCACTATTTTTACTAAAATTATCAATGGAGAAATTCCTTGTTACAAAGTAGCAGAAGATGAGAGTTTCTTAGCTTTTTTAGATATTAATCCTAATGCAAAAGGACACACTTTGGTGATTCCAAAAAAAGAAGAAAATAAGCTATTTGATTTAGATAAAAATTCTTATAGTGATTTAATGGAATTTTCTAGAAAAGTGGCAATAGCTATTGAGAAATCAGTTCAATGTAAACGAGTTGGAATGGCAGTAATTGGGTTAGAAGTGCCACATGTTCATGTTCATTTAATTCCTCTAAATGAAATGGATGATATTCGTTTTACAAAAAAAGCAAAATTAACTTCAGAAGAATTTATTGAGATTGCTAATAGAATTGCATCAAATTTATAATTACTTTGATTTTCTTAGTGATATCCCAAAGGTTGTGCCAATGCCAATTTCAGACTCTTTAATAAAGATTTTTCCTTTATGGTAATCTTCAATTATACGTTTAGAAAGAGATAAGCCCAATCCCCAACCGCGTTTTTTTGTTGTAAATCCAGGAGAAAATATTTTTTTATGAAGATTATATGGTATTCCTTTACCATTATCTTTAATGAAAATAGTAATCGTATCAGCACTTTCAGTAAAAGAAATCATAATTTTACCTCGTCCACTCATAGCATCTAAGGCGTTTTTTACAATATTTTCTACAACCCAATTATATAACGGTATATTTAACATTACATTAATTGGATGATTGATTTTTTTAAAATGAAAATCTATTTGTTTAGACCATCTAGCTTGAAGATACATAAGAGATTTCTCAGTGGTACTGATTATTTCAGTTTCAATTAAAGAAGGAACGGAGCCAATTTTAGAAAAACGATCTGTAATTTCATTTAACCTATGAATATCTTTTTCTATTTCAATAAGGATATCATTTTTTACATTTTCCAATTTTAAGATTTCTAGCCAACCCATTAAAGAAGATAATGGAGTGCCAATTTGATGAGCAGTTTCCTTAGCCATTCCAGTCCATAATTTATTCTGTTCAGCAGATTTATTGGATCTAAAAAATAGATAAATAACAGTGCTAAAAAGAACCAAAATCAATATTAAAGTAATGGGATAATAACTAAGTTTATTTAATAAATCAGAATTTCTGTAATAAATATAGCTGTGTTTATTTTGATAAAAATTGATAATAATTGGATCATTTTCTTTTTTCATTAAAGCAAGCTGTTTTTCTAAATAGCCATTTTCTTTAACTTTAAGGGAGTCTAAATTTTGAAAACTTTCAATTTGACCAAATTGATTAACCAATATCATTGGAATATTAGTATTATTAGAAATGATAGTTAAAGGTAATTGAATGTCTGCATCTAAATCAGTATTAAGGGCTAATTCTCTTTGTGCAGAAGCCAATATCATCATTTTAGATCGTTCTTCAGTTTTAAATTTTTGAAAAAAAATGTAGGTATTCCATAATATTGAAGAAACAATTAAAAAAGAAATGAAAATTAAAGTAAGTTGGATTGACTTTTTAAGTGAAGAAAATGCCATAACGTTTCTAATAATTGTTTTAATTTTATTAAACTAAAATTGATGTTATCTTTGTAAACTAAGTCGTGAAAAATAAATCGAATTAAAGATAGTTATTTTTCTAAGATTTATAAGGTCCTTAAGAGAATACAAAATAAAATTATAAATTAATATATTATATAAAATGGAAATTACAGGAACAATTAAAAAAATTGATGAAGCTAAAACATTTGGAAGTGGATTTAGAAAAAGAGAAGTAGTTTTAACTACAGATGAGCAATATCCACAGTTTTTATTAGTAGAATTTACGCAAGATAAATGTGATTTATTAAACAATTATAACGAAGGTGATTCGGTTAAAATTAGTATTAATTTAAGAGGAAGAGAGTGGGTTAGTCCGCAAAATGAGACTAAATATTTTAATTCAATTCAAGGTTGGAGAATCGAGAAAATGAATGACCAATCAGCGCCATCTGCAATTGATTCTGTTCAAGAATTTGAAACAACAACAGACTTTAACTTATCTGAAGACGAAGACGATTTACCATTTTAATCAAAAAAGGTAAATATTAAAATGTATATAGTTACTGATAAATTATATTTTCCTCCAGTAGAAAATGCTAATAAATTTGGAATGGTTGCTGTTAGTGGGGATTTATCAGTAAATAGATTAATTTTAGCCTATAAAAGCGGAATTTTCCCTTGGTATTCTGATGATGAACCTATTATTTGGTACAGTCTAAATCCAAGAATGGTACTGTTTTTAAATGAATTTAAAGTTTCAAAAAGTTTAAGAAATTTATTGAAGAAAAAAATATATAAAGTTACATTCAATCAAAAATTTGAAGAAGTTATTTACCATTGTAAAAGTATTCAACGCATAGATCAGCCTAATACTTGGATAACTGATGAAATGAAAAAAGCATATATTGAATTTCACAAAGCTGGTTATGCAAAATCGGTTGAAGTTTGGAAAAATGAAGAATTAGTTGGCGGTTTGTATGGAGTAGATTTAGGAAATATCTTTTGTGGTGAAAGTATGTTTAGTAAAGAGCCAAATACTTCTAAAATTGCTTTGGTTTTTTTAGTAGAAAAGCTTGTTAAAGAGAATTATCAATTTATAGATTGTCAGATGTATACAGAGTATTTAGCCAGTTTTGGAGCCAGAGAAATTCCAAGAAAGGAATTTATAAATTATCTCAAATCAGTTAAAATTTAACAGTTAATATTATCAATATGGATATCAAAAATGCACAAATAGTAGTTGATGAGTGGATTAAAAATCATGGAGTTCGATATTTTAATGAACTTACAAATATGGCTCAATTAACAGAAGAAGTTGGTGAGGTTGCTCGAATTATTGCTAGACGTTACGGCGAACAAAGTGAAAAGGAGAGCGATAAATCGAAAGATTTAGGCGAAGAATTAGCCGATGTGGTTTTTGTAGTATTGTGTTTAGCTAATCAAACTGGTGTCGATTTACAATCAGCATTTGATAAAAAAATGGATGTTAAAACAAAACGCGATCATGATCGCCATCAAAATAATTTAAAATTAAAATAAGATGAAAAAACCTAATGTCTTACCTTCTTTTTGGAATCTTGTAATTAGATTCACAGTAATTTTTGTACTAGTAGTAATGGCAATTGAAGTTGTTTTTGAGTTATTTAAATCAGGTAATCTCAATGCAGCTTTAAATAGTTTCAAAGACAATTCTTGGGTTTATTATTTAGCAATTAAATTAGTAATCGGATTTGTATATGGTCTTTTCATGGCATATTTAACACAAAAAAGACTTAAAAAACAAAAGAGAGGTTAATTAACCTCTCTTTTGTTTTATAGTTTTGGAACTGAAATATATGGAATATCACTTTCTTTAACCATTCGGTTCAATTCATTTACATCTTTTTCAAAAATTATTTTCATTTGAACTAATTGCTCGTCAATAAGCTTGAAAAGTTCCGTTTTAAATACAATCATTTGATTGGTCGGTTTAAAATCGCCCAAAGAAATTAATGCATTTAAATGGCCTAGTTTATTATTTAATTTGATTGGAAAATTTAAAGGATCTTGAGAGCTTTTGTTCTTAGTTTGGTATAATTCATTTTCAACTTTAGCAACAGCATCTTCCATAGATTTCATTTTCTCAGTGATGCCTTTATATTTTTCATCTTTACCAATAATTGATTTTAAATGTTTTAACTGTTCTCTTACTTTTCCTATTTGTTTTAATGATTTATGAATTTCAGTAAGCTTTTCTTGAACACTAAGTGTAAAGTTAAATTGCTCTTTAATATCTTCTAAAGAACTTGTGCTTCTTGGGTCTTTCGAGATTTCAAATACTTGTTCAGTTACTGAATTATTATTTTTTGATAAAACAACTTTGTAAGTACCCGGGATTGCAGTTGGACCATTAAGTGATGCCCACCACAAAATCATTCCATCAACTTTTTCAGCATCTGGATAACGCATATTCCAATTAAACAAATTAGCTCCCTTTTTTAATTCTAACTTTTCTTCGTTCTTTTCCTTATCAGGTTTTGATGAAAATGTTTTAATTAGCTTGTCTTCTTTTTCATAAAACTTTAAGCTATAAATATCTTTTTGAAGGGTATCTTTAACAAAGAAATGAACCATTACACCGCCTGGATGATTTTCTCCTTCAGTTTTAGATTTACCTCTAGAGTTTCCGCTCATTCGATAACTGCTTTGAGGTTTATATAAAATTTCATTTTGTGAAATTATATCTTTTGTTAGTTGATGTAAAGGAGTTAAATCATCAATCATCCAGAAAGAGCGACCTTGAGTTGCAGCAATCAAGTTGTTGTTTTTAACTGTTAAATCAGTAATTGGAACAATTGGTAAATTTAATTGAAACGGTTTCCAGTTAGCACCATCATCAAAACTGATATACATTCCTCTTTCAGTACCGGCATAAAATAAACCATTTCGTTTTGGATCAGCTCTAAGAGTTCTTGTAAAATGTTCATTATTAATTCCGTTAGTAATTAATTTCCATGTTTTGCCATAATCTGTAGTTTTATAGATATATGGATTATAATCGCCTAATTTATATCGCGTACCAACAATGTAAGCACTTCCTCTTTCAGAAGGATGAACTTCAATACAATTAAACATCATCCATTCTGGCATCGATTTAGGAGTAATATTTTGCCATGTTTTACCATTATCTCTAGTAATATGTACTAAGCCATCATCAGAACCAGTATAAATTACACCTTCTTCTAGAGGTGATTCGGTTGCGGCAAAAATAGTTCCGTAATATTCTACTCCTGTATTGTCTTTAGTAATTGGTCCGCCAGATGCTTTTAGTGTTGATGGATCATTTCTTGTTAAATCTGGTGAAATAGTTTCAAAGGTTTGTCCTTCATCATAAGTTACATGAACATGATTAGACGTGGTATATAATTTCTTTGGATTATGTGGAGAAAAGAAAATAGGAAAATTCCATTGAAAACGATACTTGGTACTTTCTGCCCCATGTCCCATCGGATTATCAGGCCAAACATTAATAGCTCTTACTTCTTTTGTTTTATGATTAACACGTGTTAAAAACCCACCATAACTTCCGCCATAAACAATATCATTATTTAAAGGATCAACGGCAATATGGGCACTTTCACCACCTGCAGTTTCTTCCCAATCACGTTCAGAAATGCTGTTTCCATCAGTTCTATGTGATATACGAATAGTTGAATTATCTTGTTGAGCTCCATAGATTCGATATGGAAAATGATTGTCAGTTACTACTCTATAAAATTGTGAAGTAGGTTGATTGTGATAAGTTGTCCAGTTTTCTCCACCATCAAAACTTATTTGAGCTCCACCATCATCAGCAATAATCATTCTTTGGTTATCTTCAGGAGATATCCATAAATCATGATGATCTCCATGAGGGGCATTGTAACTCTTAAAAGTTTTACCACCATCGGTAGATTTATGATAGTTTACATTGACAACATAAACAATATTTTCATCTTGAGAATCAGCATAAATTCTAGTATAATACCAGGCACGTTGTCTTAATCCTCTATCACTGTTTACTAATTTCCAATTGATGCCACCATCAGTTGATTTATAAACTCCTCCGTTTTCATTTTCAATAAGGGCATAAACTACCTCAGAATTATTAGTTGCAACTGTAACTCCACTTATTCCCCATAGTCCTTTAGGCAATCCAGAGTTTTTTGAAATATTGACCCAAGTTTCTCCCTCGTCTATACTTTTCCAAAGAGCAGATCCTTCTCCACCACTTTCTAAACTGTATGGAGTCCGACGAATTGCCCAAGTTGAAGCATACAAAATTCTTGGATTACTAGGATCTATGATTAAGTCAATGGCTCCGGAATTAATATTAGAAAAAAGCACTTTTCTCCAGTTTTTACCACCGTCGGTAGATTTATAAACGCCTCTATCTTCAGAAGGTTTATATAAATCTCCTAGAACTGCTGCGTAAACAATATCTGAATTTTTTGGATGAATTCTTACCCTTGGAATATGACGTGAATTTGGCAATCCTATATGTTTCCAAGTTTTTCCGGCATCAACTGTTTTCCACATTCCATCACCTGAAGAAACATTTCCTCTTACTGTTTTTTCTCCCATACCTACATAAATAACATTTAGGTCTGATTCACTTACAGCAACTGCTCCAACTGAACCTCCAAAGTAACCATCAGAAATATTTTGCCAAGTGTTACCACCGTCTATTGTTTTCCAAACACCACCACCGGTTGAGCCAAAGTAAAATAAGTTTGGTTTGTTTGCTACACCTGTTACAGTTGCACTTCTTCCACCTCTAAATGGACCAATATTTCTCCATTGAATAGAGTTATATAATTCATCTGGATAATTAACTTTTGTTGGATTTTGTGCGTTTACAGATGTTATAAAGAGCGTAAAAAATATTAAAAATAGATGGTAATGAATTTTTTTCATAATTTAAAGTTTAGAAGTAGTATGATGTTATCTGTAAATCTATTAAATTATTTTAAATTAGTGGCCTTATCGGAAATTTATGTCAGTATCAGTTATCAGTCTAGACTATCGTAATCAAAATCCATCTGGAGAATTAATTATTCCTGGTTCTAAAAGCGAATCAAATAGATGGTTAATTCTACAAAAACTATTTGGAAATATTGATATCAAAAATTTATCAGATGCAGAGGATACTCAATTACTAAAAAAAGCATTATTATCTGAAGATGAGTTAATTGATATTAATCATGCTGGAACTGCAATGCGTTTTTTGACTTCTTATTTTGCCTCAACTGAAGGTAGAAATTTAATTCTTACTGGTTCTGATAGAATGAAGAACAGACCAATTTCTATTTTAGTTGATGCATTAAAAAGTATAGGTGCTGAAATTTCTTATATAGAAAAGGAAGGATTTCCACCATTAAAGATTAATGGAAATAAATTGCTTAAAAATAAAGTTTCTTTAGCTGGAAATATTAGTAGTCAATATATCTCTTCTTTATTATTGATAGCTCCAACTTTGCCAAATGGTTTAACAATAAATTTTATTACAGAAATAACTTCTAGACCTTATTTGGATATGACAATTACCCAATTGAAAGAAATTGGAGTAAACATATTTTGGGAAAACAATTCATTAATTATTGAACCATTAAAAAATATTAATAAAGATAAGTTTGAAGTAGTTGTAGAATCTGATTGGAGTTCTGCTTCTTATTTTTATAGTGCAATTGCACTAAGTAAAAATGGAGCTGTTACCTTAAACTATTTTCAAAAAAAAAGTAAGCAGGGTGATGCTGTGTTAAGCCAAATTTATAAACTCTTTGGCGTTAATACGATATTTAATAACAACCAGATTTGTTTAAAAAAAGACGAAAAGTTTAAATATCCAGAATCAATAGAATTAAATCTTGTAAATTCTCCAGACATTGCTCAAACAATAGTAGTTACTTGTTTAGGTTTAGAAATTAATTGTTTTTTAACTGGTTTACATACCCTAAAAATAAAAGAAACAGATCGTTTACAGGCTTTAAAAAATGAATTAGAAAAATTCGGAGCTCAAGTTGAGATAACCGAAAATAGTTTACAAATGATTACTCCAAAACAATTGAAGAAAGATATTAAAATAGAAACTTATCATGATCATAGAATGGCTATGTCATTCGCTCCTATATCATTAAAAACCCCTCTAAATATTAAAGATATAAATGTAGTAGAAAAGTCATATCCAAACTTTTGGAGTGATTTTAAACAGCTATTGATTTAAGATTTAACAAAAACTTTATAATCAAATACTTGACAAGCCCTTGTTCAATGTTGTATATTTGCCCGCTGATTTTTTTGAAAATAAGACAATAAATTAATTTTAAAAGTCATTATTGTTGTTTGAAATTCTAAAAAATCGTTTAAAAATTGTAAATAATATAAATCCTATACATGAAATTATCACAATTCGAATTTGATTTACCAGAAGAATTATTAGCGGAATATCCAGCTGAAAATAGAGACGAATCTCGTTTAATGGTTGTAAACAGAAAAAATAATACTATTGAACATAAATTATTTAAAGATATCATTGATTATTTTGAAGAAGGAGATGTAATGATATTGAATAATACCAAAGTTTTCCCGGCTCGTTTATATGGCGAAAAAGAAAAAACTGGTGCGCGAATTGAAGTTTTTTTACTTCGTGAGTTAAATTCAGAAACAAGATTGTGGGATGTTTTAGTAGATCCAGCAAGAAAAATCAGAATTGGAAACAAATTATTTTTTGGAGATGATCACAGTTTAGTAGCTGAGGTTATTGATAATACCACTTCAAGAGGAAGAACACTTCGATTCTTATATGATGGATCGTATGAAGAGTTTCGTAAAAAATTAAATGATTTAGGAGAAACGCCCATTCCGAAATACATCAAAAGAGATGTAATGCCAGAAGACAAAGAGCGATATCAAACTATTTTTGCTAAAATAGAAGGTGCTGTTGCGGCTCCAACTGCTGGTTTGCACTTTTCTAAACATCTTATTAAAAGATTAGAAATTAAAGGAGTTGAGTTTCCAGAAGTTACTTTACATGTTGGATTAGGAACATTTAATCCGGTAGAAGTAGAAGATTTATCTAAACACAAAATGGATTCTGAAGAAATTATCATTCCAGAAATTTCTACAATAGTTGTTAATAATGCCATCAAAAATAACAAGAGAATTTGTGCTGTTGGTACAACTGTTATGCGTTCTATTGAAAGCTCAGTTTCATCAAACGGTCAATTAAATCCTTATACTGGTTGGACTAACAAATTTATTTTCCCTCCATATGATTTTAGTGTAGCTAATTGTATGATTACTAATTTTCATACACCAAAATCAACATTGATGATGATGACTGCTGCATTTGGAGGATATGATTTAATTATGAAAGCTTATAAAGAAGCTATAAAAGAAAAATATCGATTCTATACATATGGTGATGCCATGCTGATAATTTAATTAAAAAGTTAAATAATTAGTATTCCCGCTTTATGCGGGAATATTTTTTAAATTTATATTGATGACAAAAAAAAGAGATATTAGGGCTCTAACAAAAGAAGAATTAAGAAACTTTTTTGTGAGTAAAGGCGAAAAACCATTTCGAGGAAATCAGGTTTATGAATGGCTTTGGAGCAAATCAGCTCATTCATTTGTTGATATGTCTAATATTTCAAAAGAAATTCGATTCATGTTAGAAGAGCAATTTGTAATTAATCATATTAAAGTAGATCAGTTGCAAAGAAGTAATGATGGCACAATAAAAAACGCCATTAAATTACACGATGGATTTATTGTTGAATCTGTTTTAATTCCTACTGATAAAAGAACTACAGCTTGTGTTTCTAGTCAAGTTGGTTGTAGTTTAGATTGTTCATTTTGCGCAACGGCTCAACTTCAGAAAAAAAGAAATCTCAATCCTGATGAAATTTATGATCAAGTTGTTGTAATCAATCAGCAAAGTAAATTGTATTATGGCAGAAAACTAACCAATATTGTTTTTATGGGAATGGGAGAACCGTTGATGAATTACAATAATGTACTTGCTGCTATTGAAAAAATTACGATGGATGAAGGCTTGGGAATGTCTCCAAAGAGAATTACTTTATCAACATCTGGAATACCAAAAATGATAAAAAAATTAGCTGATGATGATGTGAAATTTAATTTAGCAGTTTCATTACATACTGCTGAGGAAGAAATCAGAAAAAAAATAATGCCTTTTTCAGAAAGTTTTCCTTTAGAAGATTTGAAAGAATCTCTTTTATATTGGTATTCAAAAACAAAACAAAAAGTATCTTTTGAATATGTTGTTTGGAAAGGCATCAATGATACTCAAGAAGCCATTGAAGCACTTGTTAAGTTTTGTAAACAAGTGCCAAGTAAAGTTAATTTAATTGAATACAACCCTGTTGAAAACTCCGGATTTCAACAAGCGAGTCCAGAAATTATTCAACAATATATCACCACTTTAGATAAGAATCAAATTGTTGTTAATGTAAGAAAGAGTAGAGGTAAAGATATTGATGCAGCATGTGGCCAATTAGCAAATAAAAGTTCATAAAAAAAGGAAGCATTGCTTCCTTTTTTTATTTTATCAATTTTAATCTAAGTTTTATACTTAAACAAATAGTAAGAAACTACTAAAGTCATTAAAAGCATGACAGCAACTAATTGATGTAATATTCCCAATACAATTGGAACGGAAAATAACAAAGTT
>JAUYUF010000284.1 GCA_030694835.1 Flavobacteriaceae bacterium
GGTGGTTTTCCTAATACTGAATTGAGATCAATTTCAGATGTTCGCGTATTCGATTTCTTCGATTATATCACCTTAGATGATGGTGAATTGCCTTTAGAATTACTTTATCAACATATTTTAAATAATAATTCTGATTCAACAATTCTTAAAAGAACTTTTTTAAAAGACAAGAACGACGTTATTTATATCAATAATTCCTTAAATAAAGATTATTCCTTTTCTAAAACAGGCACACCAGATTACTCAGACTTATTACTTCATCAATATATTTCAGTCATAGAAATTGTCAATCCGATGCATAGTTTATGGTCTGATGGAAGATGGAATAAACTTACCATGGCACATGGTTGCTATTGGGGAAAATGTACTTTTTGTGATATTTCTTTAGATTACATTAAAATTTATGAACCAATTGCGGCCACTTTAATTGTTGATAGAATGGAGCAAATGATTACTCAAACTGACGAAAGAGGATTTCATTTTGTTGATGAAGCTGCTCCACCAGCTTTAATGAAAGAAGTAGCGATTGAAATCATCAAAAGAAAATTAGTTGTTAGTTGGTGGACAAACATTCGCTTTGAAAAAAGTTTTACGCTTGATTTGTGTAAATTACTGCAAACATCGGGCTGTATTGCTGTTTCCGGCGGATTAGAAGTTGCTTCTGACCGACTGCTTTCCTCGATAAAAAAGGGAGTAACTGTTGAACAAGTGGCACAAGTAACCCGCAATTTTACTGATTCTGGCATCATGGTTCACGCTTATTTGATGTATGGTTTTCCCACTCAAACAGTTCAAGAAACAGTTGATAGTTTAGAAATGGTTCGGCAACTATTTGAACAAAATATTATACAATCCGGATTTTGGCACCAATTTGCACTTACAACACACAGCCCTATTGGAATTAACCCTTCAGAATATCAAATCACTCCAAACTATAATGAAATTTCTTTCGCCAATAATGATATTGAATTTGAAGATAAAACTGGTATCAATCATGAACTATTTAGCTTTGGTTTAAAGAAATCTTTATACAATTATATGCATGGAATCGGTTTTGAATTACCATTACAAGAATGGTTTGACTTTAAAACTCCTAAAACTATTATTAAAAAAGATTACATCCAAAATTGCTTAGAATCTGAAGAAAACTTCATCATTAAAACCTCAGCTAAAATCATTTGGTTAGGAAATACACCACTCATATCAACTTATACAAAATCAAAAAAAGGTTTGAGTAAGCAAATGTTACAACTCACTTTTCATAGTAAAATCAACAATATTGAATTGAAGATGGAACAAGAAAAAGGAGAATGGTTAGTTAAAATTTTAACACAAATTTCAATTTATCAGAACAACTTAATGAGTTTTGCCGATATAAAATCGGACTTTGAAAATCATTTTGAAGATTTTGAAATGTTTTGGTATTCAAAGCCAATCGATACATTAAGAGCTAACGGATTATTGGTTTTATAATCTTTTAATAATTGGTACTTTTACAATATGATTAACAACTCAGAAACACCAAAACAACAACCCAACAATCCGCTACATGGCGTTAAATTGGCTGATATTTTAGATTTTTTAGTAGCCAAATACGGCTGGGAAAAATTAGGATATATGATTAACATTAAATGTTTTAATGAAAATCCATCCATAAAATCTAGTCTTACATTTTTAAGAAAAACTCTTTGGGCGCGAGAAAAAGTGGAAAAACTTTATCTAAAATCAATTAAAAAATAAGATTTATTTTTTTGATGGAGGAGCCTTTTTCTCCATCGGTCCTCTTTTATGAATAATCAACCCATTTAAGAAATTTCGCAATATTTGATCTTCCAATCTTTTAAAATTAGGATGATCTTCTTTTCTAAAAAAAGCACCCAATTCACTTTTAGAAATTTCAAAATCAACTAATTTTAAAATATCAACGATTTCATCATCACGCAATTGTAATGCAACTCTAATTTTTTTAATGATATCATTATTGGTCAAACCCATATCTTCCTTTTTTATCGCAATTTACGGAAATCGTAGCTATTAATATAGCTTATTTTAAAGCTAATTTTTATCGATTTAGAAACAACAAGATTAAAAGCACTACTTTTGCAAAAAAATATTGACGAATGAATCTTTTTGAAAATTTTAATCTCAACAAACCTTTGCATCAAGCTATTGATGAATTGGGATTTGACACTCCAACTCCTATTCAAGTTGAGTCGTTTCCCATAATTCTTTCAGGAAAAGATGTGGTAGGTATTGCGCAAACCGGCACAGGAAAAACCTTGGCTTATATGCTTCCAATTTTGCAGGAATTAAAATTTTCAAAGCAAGTGAATCCGAGAGTTTTAATTTTGGTTCCTACCCGCGAGTTGGTTTTACAAGTAGTTGAGCGTATTGAAACCTTTACTAAATATATGAATATTAAAACTATAGGTGTCTTTGGCGGCGTCAATATCAATACCCAAAAACAACAAGTTGTTGAAGGAACTGATATTTTGGTTGCAACACCCGGGCGACTTTATGACTTAACCGTTAGCCGAGTTTTACAGTTAAAATCGGTTCAAAAATTGGTGATTGATGAGGTTGATGTCATGCTTGATTTAGGATTTCGTTTTCAGCTGACCAATATTTTTGAATTATTGCCCGAGCGCAGACAAAACATCATGTATTCTGCAACGATGACTGAAGATATCGAAGTTTTAATCGATGATTTTTTTAAGTCGCCCGTTAAAATTTCCATAGCAGTAAGTGGAACTCCATTAGAAAACATAGCGCAACAATGTTATCATGTGCAAAATTTTCACACCAAAGTAAATCTGTTAAAACATCTTTTAGACGATAGAAATGAATTTAACAAAGTGTTGATATTTGTTTCTGATAAAAAAAATGCAGACCGTGTTTTTGAAGCACTTGAAGATCAATTTGGATCTGAAACTTGTATTATTCACTCAAATAAAACACAGAATTATAGAATTCGTTCGATTCAGCAATTTAACAAAGGAGAAAATAGAATTATTGTTGCTACTGATGTAATGGCACGTGGATTGGATTTAGACAAAATATCACATGTAATCAATTTTGACACGCCACATTTTCCTGAAAATTATATGCATCGAATCGGTAGAACCGGTAGAGCTGAGCAAACTGGAAAATCAATTTTATTTTATACTGATAAAGAAAAAGCTTTTAAAGATTCTATAGAAAGTTTGATGTCTTATGAAATTCCAGTAGTAGAATTTCCATCTGAAGTAGAAATATCGACTCAATTAATTCCTGAAGAAAGACCTATCATTATTGAAACTCATAATCGAACTTCTAAAACAGATACTACCGCAAGAGGTTTTCATGAAAAAAGCGATAAAAATAAACAAACCAATCAAGGGGGATCGTATCGCAGAGAGTTGGCTAAGAAATATAAAAAACCAAAAACTCGGGGCGATAAAAATTTTAATAAAAATCTGAGAAAGAAATAAAACTTACACCCAAAATTTCCTATTAAATTAATGTATCTAAATGAGTTAAACCGTAATCAGATTAGATATTGCTTGCTTTTAGTTCATTTATATACTAAATTAGTATTGTTTTAAACTGTTTAGTTTATTATTTAACTCCATCATCATTTAAACCCTTTTTTAACTGTATTTTAATAAAAAATCATGTATTAATTTCAATAATTGAAATAATTAATTATCATATATTTTTATTAACCTAAAACCATAAACTGATGGAAAAGAAACATAAAATTGCACAGGTCTATGCAGTTATTATTTGCATTATCGCAATTATTACTATTATTATTTCTATTGGAGATCTTGTTTCTTCTATAATTGATAGTAAAAATCCACTATATTCAAATAGGACTGAAGAAAAATTAACTTCTTTCGAATACTTTAAAATGGACGCTATGAAGTCCGTTACAAAAGAGCAAGCTTACATTCCTGATGACCAGACTTTACTGAAAATGTATGAATCGGCTAGAAATGAAAAAATTCAATCAGTTTTACACCAAACAAATCGTTCGATTATCGTTGACAGTCTATTGATTGG
>JAUYUF010000287.1 GCA_030694835.1 Flavobacteriaceae bacterium
GCCAAAACATTTGATGGATTTAAAACAAGAATACTTTCTAAATTAACCTCGTTGACAATTATTCAATACATTAACAAGTTTATTTTTGAGAGAAATATTAACAACTTAAAAATTAACATTGTCTAAATGCACAACGGGTTATAATTTATAATTTTTTAGTCTTTTTTCACAAAAAAAACCAGAGAATTATAGTTGAAATAAAACTCTGGTTCAAAAAATAAAACTACAATCTATATTATTTTGTCGAAAATAATTTTGGGTTAAATGTGAACATAATCCAACTCCAAGAAGTGTTTTCATCTTTATCACCACCTTTTAATCGTTCCATTGAACTTGTTGCATACATTTTAGAATATCCTGCACTAAAATTAATATTGCTTGCTACTTTATAACCAATTGTAACATCGATTTCAGTACCTAATTTAGTATCCATTTTTGTGCTTCCGCTATAAATATCTGAAGCTGATGAAAAGAAATGAGGCATAACCTTAGCTGAGAATTTATCTTTGTTATACCCTATAAAAGCATTAATATCAACTAATCCAACAGATCCTATATGGTTTCCAACAAAGAAATAATCCATCCAACCGTTAAATTTATGGTTAGTACCATATAAAGGATTGAACGATTTAACGTTTGCACTTGTATCATTAGAATCTTTACCTGATAGATACTCACCACCAAAACCTACTGAAAACTCATTTGATAATTTATAGCTTAAATTAGCTGAGAAGTTTGAAGCAGAAACATCATTATTTTTAAACTTACCTGTTTGTAAATAAACAGAAAAGTCTGATGCAAATTTTCCTTCTTTATAAATAATATGAGATCCAATTGTTTGCGAATAATCAACTTTTTGATCCCCAGAATTTATATATTCTACACCATTGTTTAAAGCTAACAGACTTAAATTCATTTTGTTAAATGAAGTATTAAACCATGCGTATTGAAATGCTTTGTAGCCAGCAACATTGCTATATAAATTATCAACTCCAGCTTGGCTATCAGCGTTTAATGCAAAACCAACATCTAATTTGCTTTTTTCAGAAAGTTTTATTTTAGCAATAAAAGCATCGTGACTTCTTGCTTGTTGTGCCCAACCAACATTACCAAAAATTCTATGATCATCGTAAACAATTTCTTGACGTCCAAGTTTTACCAAAAACTTATCAGATAGAAGTGCTTCAGCCCAAGCTTCATGGAAAGAAGTTGCTAAATCGTCCGCAGCAAGCGTGCTTACATCGCCCCAAACACGAACGTTTTGCATAGAAACACCTAATTTAATTTTTTCATGTGAAAAATTGAAGTTTAACCGTGATCTTTGTGATATAAAATTTGCTCCATCTGCATTGGTTTGCATTAATGTTCCAAAACCATGTTTATTTTCAAAACGAGGTCTTAATTCAGCCGATAATTCGAATTGTTGTGCATTGATTGATGTCACTAGCAATGACGCTAATAGTAATAAAAAATAAAAGTTTCTCATTGTTATTTGTTTTAATTTATTCATTTTATTTATATTAAGACCTTTTTGTCTTTAATGAAAACAAAAATACATGCATAAAAACAGCAAAACACTGATTTATATCAACTTTCATTAAAAAAACATGCTCATTTTTACAACTTGATTATAGAAACTATTATTATTGAAAACAATATTATATAAACTAAAATTGATGTTTTCCAAAAAACATGTGCCTTCTTTAATTCCATAAAATAAAATGAAACTCCAATAAATTTAATAACAGAAAGAATAACAATTAAACTTACAGCAATAGTCAAAGTGGAAAAGGAATTTGAAACAATTGCAGCAATTAAAGTTAATAAAATTAAAAATCCCCAAACTTTAAAAAATATTGATTTCTTCATTTTAAAATATTAAATAAATAACAGGAAATAATAATAGCCAAATTAAATCGCACATATGCCAAAACACAGCACTGGCCTCAACATCAACTAGTTCTGTTTTGGCTTTCTTTTTATTAATTCCGCTATATAAAAACATTAAAATAATCAACCCAACCACTACATGAATTACATGAAAAAGTGTTAACATCCAATAAAATGAGAAAAATGTGTTATACCCTATTGTGTAGCCCGCTTCAATTTTATCAAAGTATTCAACCACTTTTAAAATTAAAAATAAAAAACCACCAAGTATGGTTAGTCTTAAAAAAAAGGATGCTTTTGGAACATTATTTTCTTTAAACTTTTCAACTGATTTAGCCATAAAAAAACCACTTGTCAACAAAAATAATGTATTAATAGCACCAAAAGTAGTATTTAACAATAGTCTTGAATTATGAAATATTTGGGGTTCATCCTTACTATAAATAGCCATAACAATTAGAGCTATCCCAAATGTGAACAATTCTAAAAAAATGATCATCCAAAGTAAGATCCCTCCTGGTGGATAATAAAAATTTTTTGAGTTTATTTGTTGCGTTTGCATTCTCTATAGTTTAATCCCAATCTAATAAGCGTTTTTGACCTTCTAGCTTCTGAATATCAGTAATATCTTGAGACATTTCAATAACACCTTTATATTGTTTACTATTATCGCGAATTGCAAAATATCTAATGTGTATTATTCTTCCTTTAAAATTGAACCAAAATTCAGCAACATCTTTAGTGCCAACCTTAAATTCTGCAACAATACGCAACACCATATCCACACTTTTTGGTGGATGACAAAAACGTACTTCACGTCCAATAATACCTTTACTTCTTGGAAAAACACGATCATCACCTCTATTATAAAAAATCACTTTGTCGTTTTCATCAACAAAAGTGATATCAACAGGTAAAAAACGAAGAAGCAAATTAACCTGCTCAGGCGTCATATAACCTTCATCATAATGAAAGGTATTATCTAATGAAAAAGATAAATCTCTTTTAGAAAAATCATCACTTGGATGCACATAGGCAACTTCTTCAACAGCTGGATAAGGAGCTGGTTTTTCTAATAACATCCATCCAATTTCTTCATCTCCTTGGTAAAATTCTTTCCAATCATCTTCAGATAACAATGACATTGAATTCGGAAACAACTTCATGTCTTCAATACTTAACAAACGTTTTATCCAGTCAATTAAATATGGAATATTATCAACTATTTTCGCAGTGTTCTTTTCTGAATTATAGCCATTTATATAAAGTCTAATATGTAATTACAAATTATTTTTTATTATCTTTGTGTTATGAGTAGAGTAGCACTAAAGATAGAAAACTATAGTTCTGAAGAACTGAAGGCGTTATTGCGCAAAGACGAGAAATTTCAACAAGGG
>JAUYUF010000293.1 GCA_030694835.1 Flavobacteriaceae bacterium
GCTGCAACTTTGCCAGTTACTTTGGTGATGCTAGAAGCCATTAGAGATTATTACTACGAAACTGGAATTATGATAGGAATGAAACCTGCTGGTGGGATTTCTAATGCAAAATTAGCCTTACAATATTTGTTGATGGTTAAAGAAACCCTTGGCGGTAAATGGCTAAACAATCAATATTTTAGATTCGGAGCCAGTAGTTTAGCTAATGATGTGTTGATGCAAATTATGAAACAAAAATCTGGTATTTACCAATCACAAGATTATTTTTCTAAAGTATAAATCAATTGACCCTTCGACTTCGCTCAGGGCAGGCAATTGATAATTAACAATGAAAAATTAAAAATTAAAAATATTTAAATGAAGAATAGAATTGAAGTGTTTAAGAAAAAAAGTTATTGATAATTTGTCTTTGATTTTTTTCAATCTTTCAATTTTTTAATCTTTCAATAATTATAGCCCGATGACAAAAAAACATACCATAGATTTTAGTTCAGATTGGAACTTAGATCCAGCACCTGAGAGTACCGCTACAATCAAATTAAAAGAAAAGTACGATTTATATATAAATGGGAAATTTGTAGCCCCAAAATCAGGTGTATATTTCGACACAATTAATCCTGCTACTGAAGAAGTACTGTGTCAAGTTGCAAGAGCAAATGCTGATGATATTGATTTTGCAGTAAAATCAGCAAGAAAAGCTTATAATACCACTTGGTCAAAATTGTCTGGTAAAGAACGTGGAAAATATATGTACAGAATTGCCAGAATTATTCAAGAAAGAGCAAGAGAATTTGCGATTGTTGAATCGTTAGATGGAGGAAAACCAATTCGCGAATCACGTGATATTGATATTCCATTAGCAGCAGCACATTTCTTTTATTATGCAGGATGGGCAGATAAGCTAGAATATGCATTTCCAAATAGAAAGCCTTCACCTATAGGTGTTGCAGGACAAATTATTCCATGGAATTTCCCATTATTAATGGCATCATGGAAAATTGCTCCAGCTATTGCTGCAGGAAATACGGTAGTTATTAAATCATCAAAATCAACACCTTTAACCTTGCATTTATTAGCGGAGGTTATTCATGAAGCTGGACTTCCAGCCGGTGTTGTAAATATTATTTCTGGTAATGGAGAAACGGGTTCATTTATTGTTGAACATCCTGATGTTGATAAAATTGCATTTACAGGTTCTACAGAAGTTGGAAAAATAATTATGAGATCAATAACGGGTACTCATAAAAAAGCATCTATGGAATTAGGTGGTAAAGCAGCTAATATCATTTTTGAAGATGCACCATTAGATCAAGCTGTAGAAGGAATTATCAACGGAATATTCTTTAATCAAGGTCATGTTTGTTGTGCCGGTTCTCGTTTGTACGTTCAAGAATCAGTTTTTGATAAAGTTTTACAGAAACTAAAAGACAGATTACAATCACTTAAAATTGGCGATCCGTTGGATAAAAACACCGATATAGGAGCGATCAACTCTAAAGATCAGTTAAAAGATATCAATAAATATATTGAAATTGGGTTGCAAGAAGGAGCACATATTTATCAACCAGATTGCGTATTACCATCTAAAGGTTTTTGGTGTAAACCTACTTTATTCACGAATGTTTCGCAATCTAACAGAATTACCCAGGAAGAAATTTTTGGCCCTGTACTAGCCATTCAAACATTTAGAACCATAGATGAGGTTATCGAAAAAGCAAATAATTCACCTTATGGATTATCAGCTGGAGTTTGGACCGATAAAGGGTCTAAGATTTTTAATATGACCACGAAACTAAAGGCAGGAGTTGTTTGGGCAAATACCTTTAATAAATTTGATCCAGCATCGCCTTTTGGTGGTTATAAAGAAAGTGGTTTTGGTAGAGAAGGTGGAGTTCACGGTTTAGGAGAATATTTAAAATTTGATTAAAAATTAAACTTATGTCAAGAATTGAAGTTTTAAAAACATATAAGATTTTTATTGGAGGTCAATTTCCAAGAACAGAATCGGGAAGGTATTATCCATTAAAACATAACAACAAAATTATAGCAAACATGTGCTTATCATCTGTAAAAGATTTTAGAAACGCAGTAGTTTCTGCTAAATCAGCTCAAGGATCTTGGTCTGGAAAAACGGCTTATAATAGAAGTCAGATTTTATATAGAATGGCTGAGGTTTTAGAAGGAAGAAAAGCGCAGTTTATTACTGAATTGGAAACTCAAGGAATCAATACGAAAAATGCCATTCAAGAAGTTGAATTGAGTATTGATCGATTGATTTATTATGCTGGATGGTGCGATAAATACGTACAAATGCACAGTAGTGTAAATCCAGTTTCTGGCAGTTTCTTTAACTTTTCTGTCCCAGAACCAATGGGTGTTATAGCTGTTATAGCTCCAGAAGATAGTGGTTTATTAGGTTTAATAACTCAAATTTGTAGCATTATTGCAGGTGGAAATACTTGTGTAGTACTTGCTTCTGAGCACTTACCATTGTGTGCTATTTCTTTTGCCGAAGTGATTGCAACTTCTGATGTTCCAGGTGGAGTAGTGAATATTATTACTGGAAAAGCATCTGAATTAATCAATAATTTTGCATCGCACATGAACGTGAATGCTATTTTATACTGTGGTTCTGATAAGAAAGTTATTAAGACTGTTCAAGATTTATCTATTGAAAACATTAAACGTGTTATAATTCGTGAAAACAGTGATTATTTCGATGCTAAACACGATAACCTATACTATATATTTGATTTTCAAGAAACTAAAACTACTTGGCATCCAATTGAACAAGTTGGAGGTTCAGGAAGTGGTTATTAATCCAATTAAGATATTATAACAGAAAACCCGATAAATTACTTATCGGGTTTTTATTTTTTAACAGCAAATTAATTTGCTAAAAATCAAAATACCAATTAAATAAATCAGTTCTAAATCCGATGTTAAACCAGGCAGTATTGGTTTTATTAAATGTATTAGTAGGTAAATCTGGGTTAAAATTGCGATAAGTAATTCCGCCAAATAGTTTTAAGTTAGTTGCCGGATTGATTAGATAACCTACTTGTAAATCGCCTATAAAAATCTTTGCAGTATTTCCTTGTCCAATTTTGTTTCCATAATTGGAAGCTCTGTCATCATTATCTTTAAAAACATCGCCCCCATAACTTTTTTGATTTGTTGAAGTGTTGAAATCAAATCCTTTTTCACCTAACACTAATTTGGCATTTCCAAACCATCGATCTTTAGTATAACGAGCAATTCCGATGAATTCTCTAAAATTAGCACCCCATAAATGTGCCATGGGTTGGTTGTTATGTCCATAGTTCATCAGCAATTCATCGTGTGAATAGGTGTAAGGATTTACAGCATTATATTCTGCTTGAAGATATAAATGATCAATCTTAAATGCATTGAAATATTTAACCCCTAATTGAATCCCAAATTTGTTGGACCAATAACCATTTCCATTGGCAATTTCACCCACTCTAAAATCATCAATGATTAATTGAGAATAGAGTGCAATTTTTTCATTCCATTTGTATTTGGTGCTCAATCCCAACATTGTATTTCCAGAGCGAGAACCAGTTTCAAACTCAATATTGGTTAAGAAAATAATTGGATTGATAAAATTGACATCCATTCCTCGGTTGTTGCTTTTATCCCACATGGCAGCTTCAAAAAGGCCAATATTCAATTTTTTTGTCACATTCAAACTTAAATAATGAATGGCTAAATATTTTTGAGCATAGGCTCCGTTTACAGTTGCTTCTCTTCTAACATCTTGAGTCCACATCCATAAGTTGGTATATTTCAATTTCCAGAAGGAAGTATTGATTTTTAAATAGGGATAAGGCGATGTAACATCAGACAAAAACAAAGATCGATAACCATCACCTATAAAATTTTTACCATGTCCAAATTGAAGATTAAATATTTTGTTCGGACTATAAGAAATATAACCTTCTGTTACTGGATAATCATAAGCATCTGTTTGGAAGGGTTTTGCAATACCTCTTCCAGGAATGATGGCAGGATTTCCACCGTCTGGTTTGATGGACTCTGCATATTTATTAAAATACTCAGAAAATCGTCCTTGACTTTCATAGATTGTGGCAGAAAAATTGAGATTTTTACCAATACCACCATTGGTAGTTATTGCTCGGGTATTGTTGTAAGTATAGCTAAAATCATCAGCATTATC
Organism: Flavobacteriaceae bacterium; assembly: GCA_030694835.1. Taxonomy (GTDB): domain Bacteria; phylum Bacteroidota; class Bacteroidia; order Flavobacteriales; family Flavobacteriaceae; genus JAGXRT01. The sequence continues at coordinate 4,202 of JAUYUF010000293.1, forward strand.
TTTTCCAAGTTGTAAATCAGCGGCAGGATCTAAAGTAAACCAATAATCGTCAGCTTTTATCTGAACCATATGTTCATTCCACAATTTGCGTCCCCACCAACCAGATCTATTTTTTAACAAGTCCTTTTTTTGTTGATTTAAGTCCACATAATTCATCGCTTCTAAATAAATAAATGGTTTTGCTGAGGTATGTGTATTTGTAGAATTTTGATAATAATAGTCTAGGCTACTATAATCCTGTGATGAAAATGGAATATTTAAATGACTTTGATGCTCTAAAAATTCATTATTTTCAGAAGTATATTTTAATGCTTCTTGATTTTTAACCAAATATTGATTGGTTAATTCTGTAGATTTTTGTTTCGTTTTATCAATCACTAATTCTTCACCTAAAGGAAAATGAAGCGGTAATACAAACTGCATTTCTGTGTTGAGATTGTTATAAGTCGATGGTTTTATTGTTGGGAAAGTTTTGAAAACTCTCAGTACTTCGGTTTTAAATTCTGGATAAGGAGAATTAACATATAAGACTTTAAATTGACCTTTATTATCTACAATAAATGTAATTGTTACATTACCCTTAAAATTTTCATCAAGTAATTTTTGTGGAATCTTAAGTTCACTCGTAACTATTTTATTGACTTGTTCGTAAAAACATTTTTCCAAATCATCAACCGAAATGGATTTACAATCGTCAAAAACAGGAAATTTTTCAACTTGACTATAAGCAATTTGAAATATCAAAAAAGAGATCAGAAAAACAACAAACTTTTTCACAAATTTTATTTTAAAACTGAAATTTAGGAAATTTTAGTAACGAAATCATCTTTTAATAAATATACTTGTTGACTTTCTTTGCAAACTGCATTTCCATTTTTATCAAATTCTAATCGATGACCATATTCACTAACCCAACCAATTTGTTTTGATGGATTTCCAACGACCAATGCATAGGGTTTAATTTCTTTGGTAACTACAGCACCTGCTCCAACTAAAGCATATTCGCCAATATTATTACCACATACTATGGTTGCATTTGCACCAATACTGGCACCTTTTTTTACAATCGTTTGTAGATATTCATCTCTACGTATAATAGCACTTCGCGGATTAATGACATTGGTAAAAACCATTGACGGACCTAGAAACACATCATCTTCGCAAATTACACCTGTATAAATTGAAACATTGTTTTGAACCTTGACATTATTACCCAAAGTTACTTGAGGTGAAACAACGACATTCTGTCCAATATTACATCGTTCACCAATTATGCAGTTTGGCATAATGTGACTAAAATGCCAAATTTTAGTTCCTTTTCCAATAATACAACCTTCATCAACTATAGCTGTTTCATGTGCAAAATAATCAGTCATATGAGTTATTTAGTAGCACGAAAATACTAAATAAAAAATAAAAAATCCCGATTATATCGGGATTCAGTTTTAGGAATTAAAATCTATTCCACATTAAAAGTAATTGGAAGCGAATATTTTACCCCAACAGGTTTATTTCGTTGTTTTCCAGGTGTCATTTTTGGAAGTAAGTCAATAACTCTTATCGCTTCTTTTTCTAGGCTTTTGTGGGGTGCGCGTGCCATTATATTTGCCACGTCCCCATTTTTATCAATAGTAAAAATGACATATATTTTTTGTTTACCTGGAGATAATCCTAATTCTTGAGCTAGTTCAGCATTAAAATGCTTCGTAACGTGTTTTGTTACTTGATCTGAAAAACAATTTTTACGTTCTTCACGAGAACCAGTACATCCCGGATAAATAGGAACTTCTTCAATAATGGCAAATGCAACATCTTCAACAACTTCCTCTTTTTCAACAACTTCTACAATATCACTTCTTAAGCGAGTATCTTTAATAATAATTGCATCTCGTTCATCAACTTCTGTAGACTTTAATAGAGTTTCAATTATTTTCTTCTCATCTTTTACAATCTCAATTTTATCCATTATAGATTGCGGTTGTTGTGGCTCTGGAGGTGGAGTGATTTCTGGTGGTCTAGTTATAGGAATGTTCTCATTATCCAAATCTAAATTTACAAATGAAGTGCTATTTCTTAAGTCATTGTTGTTATCAAATGATTTATATTCTATTCCTAGATAAACAATAAATAATGACAATGTAAGACCCATCAGCATAAATAATTTGCTGTAATTTTCTAAAGCTACTACTGGATTCTTCTTAATTTCCATTTGATTGACTATTAGTGTTACTAATTCAGTGGACACGAAGACTTACAAATAAAAGTGTAAGTAAATTATGATACT